>CAYTRK010000341.1:0-2563 GCA_964440205.1 uncultured Victivallaceae bacterium | reverse complement strand
GAGAGAAGAGTTAACTACGAAAGGCGCTAAAGAACGCGAAAGGGGGAGGGGAAAGAGGGTGAAAAGTGGGACGTGGGATGTGGGAGGGGGAGAGAATATTCAATGATGAATACAGAATGTTCAATGATGAAGGAAGAGGAGAGAGAAGAGGGGGCAGGCAGAAGAGGGTGAGACGGGTCTTGCCCGCATGTGGAGAGAAAAATGGGAGTTTATGAAATAAGCGTTAATGCGGGTTTTTCGGCGGCGCATCATCTTGCCAGGTACGAAGGGAAGTGCGCTTCTTTACACGGGCATAACTGGGAAGTAGAGATAGTTGTGCGAAGCGAGGAGCTTAACGAAGCCGGGATGGTTGATGATTTCGGGCGCTTTCGTTCTCAGCTTGAGGCGGTTCTTCAGCAGCTTGATCACAGCGATTTGAATAACAATTCATTTATGCGCGGATTGAACCCCACTTGTGAGAATGTGGCTTCGCGGATATACGAGGAGATGGTTTCGAGGATTAACACGGAAAAGTATTCGCTGGCGCAGGTGAGTGTATGGGAGAAGAGCGGAAGCCGTGTAACGTACCGGTCGAAGATCTGAGTGGAAGTCGGCTGACGGTGCGGCGGAGAAGCTTGGGGTAAAGACAGAAAGAAGAGAGGCAGGAAGGGGAGGTTGGGTGAATGATTGATTTGCACACGCATTCGACATATTCAGACGGAAGCTTGACGCCTGCAGAGTTGGCGCGGCTTTCTCAGGAAATTGGTCTTACCGCGGTAGCGTTGACCGATCATGACTGTACTGATGGGTTATCCTCTTTTGTTGAGGGGTGTCGGTCTACTTCGGTTGAGGCCATTCCGGGCGTTGAAATCAGCGCAGAGGTATCCAGAGGGACGTTTCACATGCTTGGTTATTACATAGACGAGGAGAACCAGCGGCTGCAGGCGGTTTTGAAGGAGATAAGAGACGGGCGTGAAATCAGGAACAAAAAGATACTTAAAAAGCTGAATGAGCTTGGTATTGATTTGTCATGGGAGGAAGTAAGCTCATATGCCGGCGAGGACGTTGTAGGCCGTCCGCATTTTTCGCAGGCAATGGTGGATCGGCATTTTGTAGGATCGAAAAAGGAGGCATTTGACAGATATCTTGCCAAAGGGAAGCCGGGGTATGTTGACAGGTTTCGGCTGAGCCCTGAGGAAAGCCTGGAAGTCATTGCCGGCGCGGGCGGTGTGGCGGTCATGGCGCATCCGTTTACTCTTGATATTTCGGATCGTGAACTTGATGAATACGTGGGAAAGCTTGTAGACATGGGGCTGCAGGGCATTGAGGTGTATTATTCGGAACACAGTCCGGATCGTGTTAAACAGTATGAGAAGCTTGCTGAACGTTACGGGCTTGTAAAGACCGGGGGTTCTGATTTTCACGGTGATGTGAATCCCGGCGTGAAGCTTGGCAGGGGATTTGGAAATCTGGTGGTTGCCGACGAGCTTCTGGGTTTTCTTCGGGAGAGGGCCGAAGTGGTTAAGTCTGCAGCGTGAGTATTCAGAAGGAGTTGGGATGGGCGAGCGTGAGGAGGAAGGGGCGGGACATATCTCGCCTGTGCGAGAAGGGTGTTATGTTGGAGGTAGGGCGCCATGAGTAAGAAGCGATTTGAAAAAAACCTGCTTGAGTTGATTAGGCGAACATCTACAGATTTACCCCGGGACGTTGAAAAGGCATTAAGAACCGCGCTTGACCGGGAGGGCAAAGGGAGCATGGGGCACTGGGCTCTTTCGACGATACTAGAAGATGCCCGGGTAGCCAGAGAAAAGAACAGGCCGATTTGTCAGGATACCGGCACTGTCATGTTTTATTTCAGTGTTCCTGTGGGTTTTGATTCCAACATGCTTGTGTCGTCGGTTCGTTCGGCGGTGTCTCGCGCTACGCGTTACGGGTATTTGCGGGAAAATACGGTTGATGCTATTACCGGGGGGTTGTATGGCACAAATATAGCAAATGGTGCGCCGCATGTAGAGGTTTGCCAGGGAGCCAGAAAGACTGTGGATGCGCGTTTGATGCTGAAGGGTGGTGGAAGTGAGAATGTGGGACGTCAATATTCTCTTCCTGATTCGAGGTTTGGTGCGAGCCGGAATCTTAATGGAGTCAGGAAGTGTATTCTTGATGCTATCTGGCAGGCACAGGGACGAGGCTGTGCGCCGGGAACGATAGGAGTTTGCATAGGAGGCGACCGTTCTTCGGGGTACGCCTGCTCCAAGGAGCAGTTTCTGCGTCGGATCGGGCAGAGGTCCAGGACCAAGGCGCTTTCTGAACTTGAGAAACAGTGTATTAATTGCGCCAATGAGATGCAGATTGGTCCCATGGGGCTCGGGGGTAAGACTACGGTGCTTGACGTTAAGATTGGTTCACTGGGAAGGCTGCCTGCAAGTTTTTTCGTGTCGGTTTCCTATATGTGCTGGGCATTGCGAAGGCGGGGAGTAAGGCTGGGTCCGGAGGGCGGTGTTGACAGATGGTTTTATTAGGGGGAAGAATGTGGGACGTGGGATGTGGGATGTGCAGAGAAGATTGTAACCACAGAGAACACAGA
>CAYTRK010000340.1:0-2564 GCA_964440205.1 uncultured Victivallaceae bacterium | reverse complement strand
CAGAAAAAAACTGGCCGCAACTTGAATTGTATAACCTTATTTAAAAGACAGGACATTAGGTAGCGACAAGACAGTTCAAGCTCATAAACTTTCCAGATTGCGCTATACAGCGTGGTGTTGCTTATATTCGCTATTGCTTACCGACGTGCTCCCATCAGATATCAGTGACGAAGTCACAAAACTTCTAAACCAACCATTTGCGCCCGAGGAATCATACGTGCGGAAACGGGCCATACAGAAGTGGCAAGATCGGAAGGCCGCACAGGAGGAAACTGTTACCGACCAAACTGATGCCGAGTAGGCAGCTATTGGGTAGCTTTTTTCACCCTCAGAGAACTGATTTTTTAGTAGCCCTCGTACGCAAGCAGGCACCACGACCCGATCAGGATAACGTTATCAAGAACACCCTCCCGGTCCAGACGACGCAACACCTCACAACACAGATTATACTGAACATTTTCCACGCAGAGTCTTTCTGATGAATTTAATCTGCCGGTTTACCTCCGACAGTTTCTTGCGGTACCTGGCTCGCCGCTTCTTCGCTTCCTCATACTTCGAAACCTCATCCTTGTCCAGCTTACCTTTGTAATCGAATCGCACCTTGTCGCCATCCCGGAAAGCCAGATAGAAATACTCATGCCCTCCAATGACCTTGCGGACCAGAGAGCCTTTCGGAATATCCTTCAATGCCCGTTCATAATCCTTACGGATCTGAATCGAGTTCTGAAGTTCCTCATTAAGCATGTTCTTGATAAACATCGCCATCACTCCTTACCAAACATAATCTATATTTATGTTGTGCTGTTTGGTAACTAATGTCAAGGCCGTGAATGACCGTGCATATCCTTAGTAAACATCGCTATCACTTCTTACCAAACACCCGCTACTTATATAGTATACGTTTGGTAACACGTGTCAAGGCCGTGAACAAATACCCCTTGGAGTCGATAGGTTCGTATCCCGACAATCGACATTTCAGGAGTTCCCGGCTGTCCTGCCCGGAACAATTCAGGCAATATGAAAAACCACTCATCTTCACTTATCTTCTCTAATATAAGCGTGGATTAGTGCGGATCAGTGGTTTGACTTCTCCTCTTCCCCTCCCTTCGTAGGAGCCAACCTCTATTTTATACTTTAGGATTGGCATGCGTGCAGGTTGGGGATTGCCAAGGGTGTGGCAATAGAGTTATGCTGTCAGCTTACAGGCAAGAGTCAGCGTGAGATAGCCAGACATTTTGGATATAAGACAGAGACCGGGATAGGCAGGCAGAGACGGGTATTGAGAGATCACATGGTTGCGAATCCAGAAATTGGAAAGCGCAGCAAAAAATGGCTTAAGTATAAAATAAAGGCCTGACACGAATGGGCCATCGCAAAGACCTGTAGTCATTGAAGATTTTCAAAGCGAATCGACAGCGAGGTTTGCACATGTTAGGTATTGGGGTAAATGGACTTGGTCTTGTGTGTTGTGTAATGAGGGTCAAATAGACGAATCGGTAGTGAAGGGCCCTTATAAAGGAGTCCGTGATAGATTTAATACAGGGTTGCACGGTGGTGGCCATTATCTTGTTGAGGACCCAAGTAGTTTTGAAAATGAATTTCGTGAAACAGCCACATCTCGAATCCCTCAAATATTGAGAGATCTGATATCGAGAAGTTCACCAGGAACATTTGAAAATACCGAATTGGTTATGGGTGGTAGATGGTTCTATAGCGATAGACCTCGGTCAAGTTTCTCCATGGAGGGGTATGCGGGGTATGAAGATGCGCGAGATGGAAAACCTGGACTTCAGCAATTACGACAAATAGAGCAAATGGAAGTAGAATGAAGAGTAACGGCTGCAGATTCCCGAAATATTTATTATTGGTCACTGTATTAGTATGCGCGGTCGGTGTCATGTATGTTGGCAGGGTCATACCAAAACAGTTTTGTCTAAAGGATTTAGGCACAGGAAGAATTTACGGCCCTTTTGACTTGATTGTTGACAAGCAAATAGATCTGGCGCCTCTTCGATACATGACCACACAAGAAATACTGGGACGTTATGAAATCGTGAACCCGAGTAGGAAAGAATTGTTGTTCCATCAGCAATTGGATAAAACAATTTTCAAGAAGTTTAGTGTGCGCCAGTCAAGCATTCAAGATGTAATCGACATGTTGTCGTATTGCACTCAGGAACACTGGAACGATCGCAATGAATCCATAGGAATGGTCGAATACAAACTTGATTTGTCCAATTACGCATATTGGTATAAACCAGCCCCGGACTGTTTACCAGCAAAACTCATGACGAATGAGCCTCCACATCAGACATGGGCGGCGTTGGATGTTTCGCTGTGGACTGTCATCAACATTATTGCAGAAAATGCCCGTCTTAGGCCTTTGATACGAGGGAATACAATCATCTTCACGCAAGATGGTGTTGCGCGCAGTTCCGGATCAGCAGCCTATAAAGATTGGGGCCCTATAAAGCCGTAGAAGGGATCTGGGGTCTGCCCTTAGTTTTGAACTTATCAGGTTTTTCACTCTCAGAGAAATGATTGATTTAGGGGGTGGGTACGAA
>CAYTRK010000339.1:0-2583 GCA_964440205.1 uncultured Victivallaceae bacterium | reverse complement strand
AGAGCAAGAAGGTCCGCAACAAGAGAATAAAAGAACTTCTTGCCCTTGGATTCGCGAAGGTTCCGCCCGGAAACGATACGGGTGACCCGGTTCCTGTTCAAGACAGGCCGGAGAAGGTAGTTTCGATGACGGAACAGAGCAATCCTCCCGAGAGCAAGAGAAAGAAGGCGGAACCTCAGCAGCAGGGGAAGGAGGGCATCTCCTGGGGCATGGGCATTTACGGTTCACTCCTCATGGCTGTAGCGTTGATCGGCATACTCTTTGTCATTCGTCTTTTTTTGAGGCGGAGAAAGGGTAGAAGCCAGTTCTATCATCTCCCTCGCTGACCCGCAGAGGCATGAGGGGAAACAGCCGAACGTTTTTGCGGCTATCCGGCTTATAAAGGCGGCGTTTTGAAATCAAACAGATCTTTCACATCGACGCCCAGCGCTTCTGCCAGTCTCTGACAGCCATCAACAGACGGCGCGTACACTCCCCGCTCCACGAAACTGACAAACTCGACGGAGTAATCCGCCTTTTCGGCAAGCTGCTCTTGTGTTAGTCCCGCCCGTCTTCTGAGGTCAGCTATTCTTTTACCCAGCTTTTTTTGATCACGTAGTGATACTGCGTTTTTTTCTGTTGCAGATTCCATTTACGCGTAGGCTTCGATTTTGATAATCGCTGTGAATTCGGAGCCGCTGTGCGAGCCGTAGCCGATAAGTGCCTGCATGATTCCGGAATTTCCGGTGTAGGCCGCGAAATGGATGCTAATCAGGGGTCGGGCACAGAGTACGGGGTTGATTTGGAATGGAGCTTCTGATGGAAAAAAGCGTTTTGGTAGCATGCCACTGAAGAAAACATGCCGGATCAAAACGATTCAGATCAGAATCGAAATTGCCGCAAAATAAGCGAAGTTGTTGAAGAAAGACCAGAAATGGAGCATAATCATGAATAAAGAGTGTACGATGAAGACTATAACACACATTCTTGTCTTAGCCGCATTGACGTTTCTGCCGACTATGGCGTCAAGCGCATCCAGCCCGGACCCCCTCCCCAATATTACAGGAGAACCGATCACCAACGGTTTTCTGTTCTTTGACGGCAAATACATCGAGCCGCCTTACAGGGTCAGCAGCAGCAATGGGGCGATATATGTGAATGGCTTATGGGGTCGAGGCGTCGGAGGATGGCCGCCAAAGGACTGGAGCGTCGATGAGTTGCCAGAATTGCCGACGAATATTACCGAAAAGAGTACGTTAGATGATCTTGCCCGAGGAACAACGATCGAGAATGGATACCTTCCCCAGGTAATGCGGTATTACCACATGAGATACCAGGAGAAGGAAGCCACAAGAAGAGTTATTGAAACGGTCCGAGCCCTGCCGTTTATTGCTACTGTAAAGCGTGGATCTGGCGATAGTGAGGATTCCGTTACGGTAAGAACAACAAATGGCGACTCATTTGGAATGCAAGTTGGTGTTACCGGCAACGAATACTATCTCCGTCCACCGCCCAAAAAGGAGAGCGTCATTAAAAAGGTGGAACGTTTCCGCAGGAAACGCGCTGGAATACTTAAAGGTGGCGGCGCGCTGTTTCTTTTCTCCAACCTTGACTGGAAAGACATGCCGGGGCAACAGGCTGAAAAGCATCTTCCTGTTCTTGTTGACATCGCAACATCTTCCGGGACCGTGAAAGAAAAGATCAGCGAGCTTCATGACCTCAGGATCATGTTGATTTATGATTGCCCGCACTGGCGTTCGTTTGTCAAGAACTTCGAGATTCCGCCTGCCGCAAAGGAGCGTGTCTATCAGTTGGGCGACCCCATGGAACGCAAGGCCGAACTAAAAGCCACATTAAGAAGAGAAGAGGAAATAAGACGGCTACAGAACGAAGCCGCGGAAAGACGCAGGAAAGAACAGAACCGCTAATCCGCATATTTCATGTCTTTTTGGGGCTCTTCACGGAATTGTGTGCTTGGGGGCGCAGAGCCCCTTTCGCACAGGAGCTATCAAGCTACAAAAGGCCTATTCGAAGTAGTTCTCGGCAAAGTTGACGACGGAGTTAGTTTCGGAGGCGTTCGCGAGGCAGTTTGCGACAGAGAAAAGCGGGACAGGAGCCTCCAGCAGCCCTTTCAGCGTCGCAACGTCCAGACAGACAGTCTTCTTCGTGTGGAAGCAGCATCCCAAGCCCGACAGCCCATCTAATAGCTGCAGAATCGACTACAACGTTAACTTTGCCGTAAACTACACCGGTACTAACCCGCATATCTCACAGAATTTCGTAGCGAGAGCGTGGAGAGCGCTGCTGCGGGGGTGCAAATTGGTAAAACGCCGGAGCCGCCGTATAGACATACTGCAATCTGGCGGTTTATCAATTCGTGCCGTCGCAGTGACGCTATCCGCGCTCGCAGCAGGAATTTTGTGAGATATGCGGGTTAATACTTGAACCTGCTGCCGCCGATGTATTCGCGTAGCATGGAATTGGGCGGAACCACTGATTCGCTGAGGGCCAGGAAATTCAGGAGGAATTCAGTCAGGCGCCTGGCTTCGGCGTATTCAGGGTACATTGGTTTGACCTGCATAAGCAGAGATTCCACGCGCGGCT
>CAYTRK010000338.1:0-2588 GCA_964440205.1 uncultured Victivallaceae bacterium | reverse complement strand
CGTACACTTAATCGCTCCTCTTGCTCGGATACACTTACCCGACCTGCTTACCCGGGTCTTCTCCCTCCCTCTCCTCTTTTCACATCTCACATCCCACGCCCTACGTCCCGCACTCCCCCCGCATCTTAATCAGTTCGCAGAAAAATCCGCAAAGTCGTATAAGCCTGGCCGAAATCCCGGATTTCCCGAAACAGCACATATCTCGAACGGAGAGTGCGGTAAAAGAACTCCTTTTCCCCGCCTTCCAGTTCCTCCACTCCAGGCGACTCAACGGCAAACCCGTATCCGCTGAAAGCGGCAACAGGAGCATCTGAGGTAAGCAGCAGTCTTTCCATCAATGGTTTATTAAGAACATTCAGTTCTTCAGCCTCCGCCGTAGGCAGTCCCGGAAAGTAGGAAAACTGGCCAAGCTCAAGCCCGCGAGGAACTTTCATCCCGCTTTCTACGGCCAGGTACACGTCCTGCGTAAGCAGCTTCGCGTCTTCACTGGCAAGACTGCGCACAACCCCTGCTGCCTCTTTCAATTTCAACAGAGGCGGAGTACGCTTGGCCCTTATCCACAACCTGTCGACTTCAAGTACGTACCAGTTGTGCACAATAGGCGAAGCAAACACCGAGGCAAGAGAAAGCGTAAGCGCCAGCAGAGTCACCGCCCAGGCGCGGCGCTCAGAAACAATGTGTATCACAAAAGAACCCGCTGCCGCGGCAAACAAAGGATATATCATCACCTGGTACTCGTCGTAAGGAAACGGAGCCGACAGGTGAACAAACCCGACAAATGCGACAACAAGCCACGCGCATATGGCCAATGACCTGCCAGGCTTCTGCCCGCGGCCCTTTTTTCCGGATGTTCTGTCCGCGTATCCGATTTTCCAGACCAACGCGCACAGCAGAACGGCAAAAGAAACAAAGTACGATCCCACAAGACGGGCCATCGAACCGGCCTTGAGCAGCAAGGCCTTCTGCCAGCTCCCGACTTCCCTTCCGGCATGAAATCCAACCAGCCAATACCTCGCGTTTTCAGGAGCCTGAAGAAAAAAAGGCACGAAACATAGCGCCAGCGCCAGCGCGCCGCCAACGCCAAACCACAACCAGATCCATCTACTGTCCGCCCCGCCCGCGAACCCACCTTCCCGGTTACGCGCTCGGGCATCAAGAACATGAAGCACAACCAGGAACAACCCGGCAACCGGCAAAATAATACCGGCGGAAAGCCTGGTTCCAGCAGCCAGACCGAAAAAAAGCCCGGACACAACCCCTCCCGTGATTTTCCTGCCGCGCAATGCCCATAACAGGGCGAGAAAACCGGCTACAATCAACAACGCGCCGAGCGAGTAGGTCTTCACGACAGAAGAAAAATAACTCTGATAGGCGTTGATACCCGCAAGAACAAGCGCAAGCGCGGCGGCGGCCGACTTTTTCCCCGGCGAGACCATCCCCGCGGCAAGACAGCCGACGCAAGCACAACAGGCAAGAAACACAAAAACAGAAAACAACCTGCCCGCGGCAAGCCCGTAAGAGTCTATAAGCGGCCACACCAGCGAATAAACATAAGGCGTAACGGGACCCTGGGTAAAAGCAAAGTCGCGATAAAGCAATTCACCCCCGGCCACCAGTCTGGCTGCATAAAGATACCACCCTTCGTCCTGGTTTAAATCGCCGAACAGAAGGTTTGCCAGCGCGAGCATGGCAATGAATAAGGCAATGCCTGTAAAAATAAGCGCCCGGTATATATAAAGACGTCTTCCCACGGATCGCCCCTTCCCGACTGGTTCAATCTGTGAAGCAGTATTCATAAGCGTGATTACGAACCGGGATGGACAAGCGGAATGGCTTCTGCACAAAGCGGACATTTTTCCGGCTCATAAACCGAAGGTGAAATATCTACGAGACTGTAAGCGGGCGCGCCGAAATCTATTTTCTCACTGCTCCGGTCCACAAGCACTGCGACAGCTTCCACGATTCCGCCCGCATTTCTGACTATATCAATGGTCTCCCGTACTCGTCCGCCCTTCGTTATAACATCCTCGGCAACAATGTATCTTTCCCCCCGGTCAATCTTAAAACGACGCAATTCAAGAATTCCATCGCTTTTTTCAGCAAAAATGCCCGGCGCTCCCAGTTCATAAGCAACTTCATGCCCAACGATTATACCGCCTATCGCAGGCGAAATGACCCCGTCAACCTCGGGCTTGCCTCCCATCTCCCGGCTCATTCTGCCGACCAGTTCCCTGCACAGCGCCCGGGCCATATGCGGATACGCCAGGACATTGGCGCATTGGAAATACTGATCACTGTGCAACCCCGAACGCAATTCAAAATGGCCTGTCAGAAGCGCTCCAGTAGTTTCAAACATCCCCATTATCTCATCATTATCCATCGCTGCCACCTTTCCCTGATCTAAATTCCGCCAGAAAACCTTCTGTCTTCCGTCTTTTCTTCGTGTTCCTTGCGCTCTCTGTGGTTACCTTCTTACCTGCCCTCACCTCTGTAGGAGGTGAACCCCCGTTCGCCGAACCTCCGCCAATGTAGCAGGCGAACCCCCGTTCGCCGAATTCGCCGATCAGGGGATCGGCTCCTACACATCC
>CAYTRK010000337.1:0-2589 GCA_964440205.1 uncultured Victivallaceae bacterium | reverse complement strand
AATCGGGTAAGGGTATCCGAGTAAGGGTGGCGGTTAAGCGGGTCGGGTAAGGGTGTGTGGGTAAGGGTGCTTTGAGGCGTGAACTCTGCGCTCTTCATACTCTTCTACGCACACTTAACCGCTTTCTTAACCGCAACTCTTGATCGGATACCCTTCAACGACTGACTTTCACCGAGACGGGAGGCGTGTCGTTTCGGGCACATATAAAGAACCGAATTAACCCACAGATTCTGCTGAGGAGGCATTTTTTTCAGCGGCATGTCCTGTCAATCACTGAGGGTGAATACTGCAAAAAGCGTGATTACGTACAGGGCTATATTGATCAGTGTCGGCATGTCCGTCAGGAGGACCTTTTCAGGACGTTCGCCCCGTTTATGGCGGTAAACAAGGTCCAGGTAACGGAACAGTCCGAAGACAACGAATGGAATAGTGAAACCGAGATTGTGGGTGTTGAACTTGTCGACGGTGTCGGGCCAGAAGGTATAGAGCGAATATGAGACTATTGTTGCGCCCGCAATTGTGGGAATCAACTGATCCAGAAGGGCCTTATCGTAGCTTGCCAGGTTTTTGCGATGGTCGCCTGCGGTTTGCTCCGCCAGCATTTTTTCCTGGCGGCGCTTGCACAGCGCAAGGAAGAGAGCAAGCAGGAAGGTGCACAGGAGCAGCCAGGGGGATATGACGACGCCATCGAGCGCCAGCGCGCCTGCAATGGCTCTTAGAACGAAACCCGCGGCTATCACCATTATATCGAGCAGAGAAACCTGTTTGAGACCGATGCTGTAAACCATTTGAATTGTTATATAGGCTGCAACAACGAAAAAGAATTGCACGGAAAGAAACCGCGCGCCGATGGCTCCCGCGGCCAGAATTACGACTCCTATCGGCCAGGCAAGGCGCGGGCTTATCCGTCCGGACGCTATCGGTCGGTTCTTTTTTTTCGGATGCCGGCGGTCAGCCGGGGCGTCTATTATATCGTTGATAACGTAAGTGCCGCCTGACACTATGCAGAATAGCGCCATAGCCAGCAAGGCCCGGAAAAAAGAATCGATGCCGAGAGGTGTCTCGCGGGTAGTGTCCCAGTAGGCAAAGAAAAAAGCTGCCAGCACCAGCGCGTTTTTTGTCCATTGAGCCGGACGAAGGAGTAGAAATATGTCACGAAGCAATCTCACCTTTACTACTCCTTTTTTTTTGCAAAGGCTTTCGCCGCAGGCCGTAACGGAAAACCAGTTTCCAGACTATCCACAGGGCTTCCTTGAATATCCCGGTGCTCATCTTTGAATATCCGGACTTCCTGTCTTCGAATGTAATCGGCACTTCTTTTATTCTGAAACCGAGCATCCATGCAGTGTGGGTCATTTCCACCTGGAATGAGTAGCCGTTGGATATAACTGAATCAAGGTCTATTTCCTTCAGCACTTTCCGCCTGTAGCACTTGTATCCGCCCGTGGGATCGGTGACCGGCAAACCGGTTATTATCCGGACGTACCCTGCGGCCGATTTACTTAGCAACAGCCTGCTGAGAGGCCAGTTTGTGATTCTTATACCGTTGACGTATCGTGATCCAAGGACCAGGTCAGAATTCTCTGCGGCTTCTATGAAATTCGGTATCTCGGCCGGGTCGTGGGAAAAATCGGCGTCCATCTCGAATATTAGATCGTAATCACGCATCAAAGCCCATTTAAAGCCCTTGATGTACGCTCTGCCCAGACCGGCTTTGGCCGGGTTGTGGATGGCATTTATCCATGGTTTTTCTGCCGCCAGGTCGGCGACTATGCGCCCTGTCCCGTCAGGCGAGTTATCATCTACAAAGAGAATATCCGCTTCGGGGGCGATTCTGTGGATTCCCCTGGATATCGGTTCAACGTTCTCCTTTTCGTCGTAGGTTGGAACTATGATCAGGACCTTTTCCATGGCGGCACTATATAGGAAGCGGTTTGTGTGTGTCTAGACTCAAAACAGGCGATATCCTTTCTTATCATCGTGGCGAAACCTTCTTGCCGTTGCGAATGATTGTCTTTATTATGTTAATTGAGGATACAGAATAATGACTTATGAGATCAAAAAATACGGACAGAAGATATTAAGGCAGAAGGCCAGCCGGGTCGGCGAAGTGACCGACGAAATCAGGCATCTGGCCGAAGACATGCTTGAGACCATGTACACGAACGACGGAATCGGTCTGGCTGCCGAACAGGTTGGCCGGAATGAGGCCATATTCGTGGTGGATATCAGTGCGGCAAAGGTAGATAGCGCTGGCGATAAAGACGCCCTGAAGATGCCCCTGGTAGTGATTGATCCTGAAATCGAGGAAGTGTCGGGGCAGAGCGCGGCAAAAGAAGGTTGCCTCAGCTTTCCGGAGATATTCGTTGAGGTGACCAGGGCAGAGGCTGTTACCCTTGCGTATACCGACCTTGACGGGAATCGGCAGCGAGTGGAACTTGACGGTCTTCTTGCAAGAGCCGTACAGCACGAAATAGACCATCTGAGGGGGGTCTTGCTGGTTGATAAAATGTCCATGGTGGAGAAGATTGCTGTATCTGGGCGACTGAAAAAACTTAAAAAAGAGGCTAATGTAGCTTAAGGAAGGCC
>CAYTRK010000336.1:0-2590 GCA_964440205.1 uncultured Victivallaceae bacterium | reverse complement strand
GTACGGTTACCGGAATGAATACAGGAAACGACAGTGGCTCTATTTCAAGTCTCTGAACCTTGACATTCCAGTGGAACCTGACAGCAGCACGTGGAAAGCAAACCTCTGCGGACACAAGCATACGCTCAGCGACAAGCCCGTTTCTATGGTCCAGTGGCTGAAATATCCATACAAAAACATGCGCTGGATTAGAGAAGCTGTATTCGACGACGAAAAAGCCGTGGAGGAAGTTGTTGGACTTAAAGGAATAGTCAGGGGCTACTATTACTGCACATATACCGACGAAGGATTCACTGGAGAGCGAGGAACACTCAAGGGAATTGCAGGCCTTTACGGAGAAGACCTCAACCTGAATGTTGCTGTCCGCCGCTTCTACCAGAACTTTCCCCGTGGTTTCAAAGCAGATAACGGAAGAATCGCTTTTCTGATGTTCCCGGACGGAGGTTTCTGGCCGCGCACGAAAAAAGCCCACGACACCCGCACTTATCAATTTGAAGGCGGTCGCCATAAAACGGCAAACCTCCTTCTTTATGTCGGAAAGGCAGACTCCGAAAGGCTGCTTGCAATGGTTGACTCGCCCCTTTTTGCCAGGGCAGACGCCTGCTGGTACAATGACACCGAGGCTGTTATTCCCATGTCTCCCGAAGGGCTGCAGCCGCCGGACGACAAACCTGAGCTTTCAGAGGCCTTTGACCGTTACGACAGGATGCAGAGATCTAAAGTGAACGTAGAATACTGCGAGGATCTTAAGCCTCACCTCGGGTTGCCGGAAGACTGGACTAAAATGACAATTGCCAGCGCGCGTGAACGTGCTCCTGAAGTCATGTGCGGATGGATGAACTATGGAGATCTCCTCTGGCCCTTCGGTTACTGCTCGCTCTTTTACGAATGGCCCTACCAGATGCTGCATTCGTATCTCCGGTCAGGGGACCGGGCGTTTCTGGAAGAAGCTGAAAACATGGCCCGCCACCGGTATGACATAGACCAGTATCATGTCATGAACACGAAAACTTATCTGGGCGGGTTTCAAAGGTATGAAAAAGGTGAACACGGGCATCTGGCCCGGCAGGCTGCAAAATTCAAAAAGAGCACCGCAAACTGGGAAATAAATGCAAAACCCAGCCATACCTGGAACAGGGGTCCGCTGCTCCACTGGGTTCTTACCGGCGACAGGCGATCCCTTGAAACCGGGGTAATGAACGGCGAAGCTTTCCGGCGTTATTTCTATGACCAGAAAAAACTAGGCAAGAAAGACACGCTGCCCTTTGGGGAATTTCGTGTTCCAGGCTGGGCGATAGAGAACTGGCTTGCTCTATATGAATATACCGGCGAAGAAAACTATCTGGACTGGGCGCAGGAGGTTTTTGATAAGACCCTTCTTGCCATGGAACGGGATAATGGCAAATGCGGGCACATTCTTGAGAATGGCAAACAGGATCTTCAGTTGACCACCTTTTTGATTGAGCCTGTCTGCCGCCTGCATCATTACACCGGCAGGAAAGATGTGGTTGGTTTCCTTAAACGGGTACTTGACTGGGAAAGGCAGGAAGCTTTGGTTCGAGGAGTAAGCAAGGACGGAAAATATTACCCGCTGCTCTGGGAAGCATGCTGGAAATCCACTCCGCGCCTCGGAGCAGACTGCACTTTCCGGTCTCACAATATCTACAGCTACCTGATGGTTGATGGTTACGGCTACCTGTATCACCTCTATGGGGATGAAGAATATGCTGATCTTGCCGAGCAGCTTTTTCAGGAAGTGGTTTTTTATTCAGGGACGTATTCCGAGACCACACCGGAGTATCGCACGCCGCTTGGATATCACAATCATGGCGGAGTATTCAACATGGTATCCAAGACACATGGGTATTCGGGAAGATACTCCCACCTGTTTCGTGCAATTGAAGAAATGACCGGCAGGGTTACTAGAGAAAGGAGGTAGTTTGGGATTTGAACAGAAAGTTGGGGCTTTAAGAGATCAGTTGAAAGTGAGATAAGAATGAAAACAGAAGACATAGAGATGAAGAGGCATCTGATGGCATTATTGTTGTCTGTAGCGTTTGGCGCTCTTACAACAACGTTTGCGCCTTGCAGTCCGGTCGATGAAGAAGACTCAGAGAACTGCGATGGACATAAGGAAACGCTCAGAACCCATGTTGTAAATCAGGGCCAGGGAATATCTGTGATGGTCAAGGCTGACGGCACAATTCTTGATGAGGACCTGGATGTTGTAAATGACCTTGGAGTAATCTGCTGGAAGAGCGAAAAAATCATTCAGTTCAAAGTTGTGGCAAGTGACGGGGATTACAACGTTTGTAAATCCGGGGGAGCGGCCAACTATATTGAGAACACGGATCTTTCCGTAAAAATAACCACAGAAGATGGTGATGCGCTGGATACGATCGACTTGATAGTCATAGATTCGGAACCTGATCTCGTAACCAGGACGTGGACCAATTGCTGGGAGGTTTCAGAAGATGCCGCCGGTCACACCGTAAACTTCGATTTCCAGGGCACAGTAAAGGACATCAAATGTTCATACCACGGCGACAGCCACGACACAAATGTCAACATGCAAGCCTACTCGGCCAAG
>CAYTRK010000335.1:0-2593 GCA_964440205.1 uncultured Victivallaceae bacterium | reverse complement strand
ATTAAGATGACAGGACAAACAAAGAAGTTTTAAGAGGATTAGGCTCTATCTCAATTATACGGTATCCTATCTCTAAAATCAAAAATAAGCGCGCGGTGGCTCGGCGAGGTCCCCTTTGTGGGGATTAAAAACGCCAGCCACAACCCCCCTCGTTCGGGCCGGTGTCTCGCCGTACCCGGAGGTGGCGGGAAACGTATTTCGTATTCCGTATTTCGTAATGAACTAGTTGCGAGATTCGATTGGTAGGTGTGCAAAGTATACTCAACATAATCACGCTCTGTTTGGGCCGGCCACAACTCCCCCCTCTGTTCGGGCCGGTGTCTCGCCGTGCCCGTGGTGGCTCGGTCAGGTCCCCTTGAGGGGATAAACAAGGCCGGCCACAACCCTGCCCAATCGAAGCGCTCGTTGGCTCGATACCCGTCTCAATAAACTTCATCATGGGTGCCAATGGTCAACAGAAAAATCTCCTCTTCGCCTGACTCTGGATGCTGCTCAAACTCGAAGAGAATTCGAACATCATAGCTGACGCTGCAAGCCCATGTTCCTGACAATTCCCCCGTAAGCTTGTGAGTACGCAGCGAGGGATGAAAAGGATCTTCAGCAAGCTGCCGCAGGGTCTCCTCGATCCTCTCACGCAAATGCGAGCGACGTCGCGTCTTGCGCTTGAGCGCCCGTGTAAAGGATGAACTCCAAACCAGCGTCGTCATTCCCCTAATTCCATCATCAAGTCATCCACCGTTCCGCGATGTACCTCACCGCGTTGATATGCCGCGCGCGCTTCAGTAACTTCTTCGGCTAAACGCGCCCGCCGCTGCTTGATAAAACGATGGTAAGCAATTTCAAACAACATTTCTTTTTCTTCCAATGTCAGTTTATCAACCGTCTCCAGAGCGGTTTGGAATGTTGACGTTCCCTTATTCATATTTACTCCTCCTGAGGCATTGAGTTGTTCAAATATTGAACTACTTTAGTTTTCTGAGCAGACCAAGGTGCAACGCACTTGAACAGAAGGAAAAGTGCGATCTCATGCAGTCTATGCCTGACGATAAGCCCAAAAGTGCGTTGCACCTCACTAGACTAAACGGTTACCAAATATTAAGATGACAGGACAAACAAAGAAGTTTTAAGAGGATTAGGCTCTATCTCAATGTCATTAAGTTAGCGAATAGGTTTGCAAACCATCGAAAAGCGTTTAGATGATCTAGCTTTACGGCGCGGGTACTTGCGATTTGGCCGGATGGGTTCGATGGTATTGATCATAATTTGCCACAGGCTGTCCAAGATATCCTTGACTGCTAAACCGCGCAGGAGGTAGACCACAGTATCTTTCATTTTTGACAAGAGATGGGTCATATTGACTTGATAGGTATATCGTTTAGCTTGACTTTGTTGAACCACCTCTTGTTGAGCGGGACAGGCCAGGATGGCTGTCAAATTGGCCGTAAAGACCTTGGCGTGGAAGTCTTGATAGACACTCAAGGCTGATTTTCCAGACCAGTTCTCGACTTCGCAACGCAATTTCAGTTCTTTGTAGTCTTCCTCCACTGGCCAACGCTGGTGGTACAGGTCTTTGAAAACAGCATATGGATAGCATTGTTGGTCAAGCAACGAAGTGATCAAGACCTCTACCTCGCCGCTATCCAGTTCAATACGCAGCAAACGAACCGTGATCGGTTGCGTGGATAGGCCGCGGGTCTGGCAGTCCTTTTCAGCAGAGGCGCAAGGCTCCAAAGTGACAATTTGCTCACGCTGTCCAGAGGCCAGAAATTCGTCAACCACTTTCCACTGCCCAATCGTCATTCGTGCACAGAAATTGGCATTTTGGGTCAAGATGAGTACAAAGAGCCAAAAAGCCGGGTATCCCCGGTCCAATAACACCAGATCGTGTGAGCCAATGAACACAAAATGCTGGGCAGCGCACTCGCGTTCTCCTTGGGCCTTGTTCCCAATCCAGGCATCAATGGTGACTTTGTTGAGTACGTCAAACATCTGAGATACTCGGGCCAGGGGCACATCACCCCACAGGTCAAAGTTTGCTATAATGTCTGGAGTGGCAAAAAGTTGAGCCGTAGACCCATCCACAGCGACCACGCGGAATCCCTGCCAGGTCTTGTAGGCAAAATGAGTATAAAAGTACTCAACCTGCACACGGTTCAACTCAATAAACGCTTCGGCTTTCAGTTTCTTGCGTGCTTGACTGAAAGCACTTTTTGTCACAGTACGTGTGGCTACCACCGCATCACTATCGAGTTTGAAAAACTCGTCCAATTCATCCTGTAGCGCACGTTTCACCAGATTCAGCAAAAACAAGACCACAACCACAAAGGGCAAACAACGTTCACGCACAAAATCCTTTGGGGATCGCCGATGACGTTCCCGAAAGTCAGGGTCTGTCAGTCGTTGGCGTAAGGTGGTCAGCAACCCGGTAACAAAGTTAGTCGTATCCTCTGGCATTTGAGCCTCCTGAATTTGTATTCTATCAGAGGGCTATATCATAACTCTATTGCCTACAAAATCAACCTTAACTTAATGACATTGAGTGAGGGGTTACGACTGCTGCCCGAGATCTACAAGATCGAGGACGTGGACGTGC
>CAYTRK010000334.1:0-2620 GCA_964440205.1 uncultured Victivallaceae bacterium | reverse complement strand
TTGGCGGGCAGACGCCGCTTAACCTGGCAATGGATCTTGAGCGTAATGGAGTGAATATTATAGGGACCAAGCCGGCCAGCATAGATGCGGCGGAAAACAGGCAGACTTTTCAGGCGCTTGCCGAAAGGCTGGGCATAAAGCAACCCGATAGCGGCATTGCAATGAGTGTTGAAGAAGCGAAGAAGATTGCCGCAGAGATCGGTTATCCTGTCCTGATGCGTCCCTCCTTCGTGCTTGGCGGTCGGGCGATGGTCATTGTTTATGACGAGGAAATGCTGGAGAAATACATGGCCCTGGCTGTTGATGTATCTCCTGATCGGCCGGTATTGATTGATGATTATCTGGAACATGCCATTGAAGCGGATGTTGATTGTATTTCAGACGGTGAAACCTCGGTTATCGGCGCTATCATGGAGCACGTGGAACAGGCAGGAGTGCATTCGGGGGACAGCGCCTGCATGATACCGGCCCAGTCACTGTCTGAGTCCGTGAAGCAGAAAATACGCAAGCATACATATGGCATGGCCGCAGAACTAGGCGTTTGCGGTCTTATGAATGTTCAATTTGCGATAAAGGACGAGGAAGTTTACGTTCTTGAAGTCAATCCCAGGGCCTCGCGAACAGTTCCATTCGTGAGTAAGTCTATAGGTGTGCCCCTGGCAAAACTGGCAGCGCTTGTTATGGCCGGGGCCAGGTTAAGGGATTTGGGTTATACAGAAGAGATTGAGCCTCGTCACTATTGTGTAAAAGAGGCAGTCTTTCCTTTTGCACGCTTCCCTGGAATCGACGTTTTGCTTACGCCGGAGATGAAATCTACCGGGGAAGTCATGGGAATGGATATCAGCCTGGGGATGGCCTTTCTGAAGAGTCAGATGGCCGCTGGAAACACACTTCCGGAATCTGGAAATGTCTTCCTGAGTGTCAGGGATCAGGATAAAGACGGAATTCTCGGCCCTGCCAGGGAGCTGATAGATCTTGGCTTTACCATCTATGCGACAAGGGGTACCAGTACAGTTCTGCGGGAGAATGGTGTGCCAAGTCGGGCAATTTTTAGAATTTCTGATGGCCGCCCGAACATTCTTGATATGATAGAGGAAGGCGTTGTGGCATGGATTGTCAACACTCCGACCAGCGGAACAGCTCCGCGCACGGATGAGGTGCGGATGAGGGCCAGGGCCGTTATAAGGGGAGTGCCTATTACCACAACGATGGACGGGTTGAGTGCGGGGATAGAGGGGTTGAAATCTCTGCAGCTGACGAAAACTGTTGATGTCTGCAGCATCCAGGAATTTCATCGACATTCTCCGAAAATCGATTTGTCGGTTTTCAGAATTGATTAGGTTTGCTGAAAACCGGGAGAGGAATTGGCTAAAATGGATTCAAGCAGGTGGAGATGGAAAGATAAGCGCGAAAGAAAGGCATTCCTCGCGCTGGAAGATGGGACTGTTTTGCGTGGTTTCTCGGTCGGCGCAGATAAGGATGCTGTGGGTGAAGTAGTCTTTAATACCGGAATGACCGGATACCAGGAAATCCTCAGCGACCCTTCCTATAACGGCCAGTTTGTAGTGATGACCTATCCGGAGATCGGGAATACAGGTGTTAATTCCGATGATATGGAATCGGCGCGGCTATATGCCAGCGGATTTCTTGTTCGGGAGATGAACGAGGCCAGCAACTGGCGTGCAGAGAACTCGACATCTCAGTGTTTAAAGGAAAATGGAATCCCTGCAATCGCCGGAATAGATACCCGATACCTGACAGTCAAGCTTCGTGAAGCCGGCACATTGAAAGGTTTTATTTCCGTTGAAGGCGCTTTTTCCGAGCAGGAAGCTGTTTCCCTGGCAAAGAAATGGGTCGGACTGGATAATCAGGATTATGCGCAGAAGGTGTCATGCAAGGAATCCTACAGGTTTGATGAAGATGGCAAGACTACCTGTTCATGGGGCATGGGCGAAAAACTGCCGAATGCGGATATGAAAATTGTGGCTTACGACTTCGGGATCAAGTGGAATATTCTGCGGAATCTCAAACTGCAGGGTATGGATGTTACTGTTGTTCCCGCGACTACACCGGCAGATGAAGTGTTGTCGTTGAACCCTGATGGGGTCTTTCTTTCTAACGGTCCTGCTGATCCTGCAGGAGTGAAGTACGGGATTGAAGCTGCCCGGCAGTTGTTGGGGAGGGCGCCGATTATGGGTATCTGTCTTGGGCACCAGATCCTGGGCATTGCGACCGGAGGGGAGAGATTCCGGCTGAAGTTCGGTCATCATGGTTGCAACCATCCTGTCAGAAATATGGAAACGGGCAGGATCGAGATTACTTCACAGAATCATAATTTCTGTGTTAAGGTGAACAAAGCGGCTGTTAACGCCACTCACATGAACCTGAACGACAACACTGTTGAGGGGCTGAGGCACAGGACCGAGCCAATGTTTGCGGTTCAATATCATCCTGAAGCAGGTCCCGGGCCGCATGATCCTCATTACCTCTTTGGGGAATTCAGGAGATTGATTGAGAGCGCCTGAGGAAGGCGCTCACTGTGTTGTTTTTTTTGGTTTTTCCGCGGAATCTGTGGGTACTGAAAGCATGTAGCTACCCAATAAGAGGCACATGTTAGCCT
>CAYTRK010000333.1:0-2622 GCA_964440205.1 uncultured Victivallaceae bacterium | reverse complement strand
CCCTGGCAGTTGTAGCGGCGCTGGTAATAGCCTTCGCCTCACAGTTTCCCAAAGTTACCTTCGACAATGATCCGGAAAACATGTTGAGCGAAACCGAACCAGTTCGCGTAAATCATAACAAGGTCAAAAAAGACTACGGACTTTACGATTTCGTCATCGCGGGAATAGTCAACAAAACTAATCCCCACGGAGTCTTCAACACAGGAACACTGCATCGAGTCTACCGCCTCACCGAAAGCCTGAAATCCCTTCAACAAAGTGAAACCAGCCTTCCAATGGTCACCGTTGCCGATAACAACGGTAATAAGGAACAAGTCATCCTGAACCTTGAACCGGACAGCCTGTGGCAGAAAACACTGAATCTGGCGTTTCGACACAACCCGAACAACCTTTTTACAGAAAACGGCGAGAGCGCAATTATCGATTCTGAAATAATTGCCCCCGGAACTGTTGATAATATAAAGCAGGCTGAACTAGGCGCTCTTCAAATGAAATACCTGATGGAAGAACCGCCCACAACCACTGAACAGGCTTTGGAAATGCGTAAAGACACCCTGAACAACCCTCTATACAAGGGAACACTGGCCTCGGAGGATGGCCAAGCGCTTGTTGTGTACGTGCCCATAGTCGAAAAATCATACAGTCATAACGTTGCAGCCCTTATAAAGAGACTGACTTCAGACTGGCCGGAATATGACAAACTGCTCATAACCGGGCTCCCGGTTGCCGAAGACACGTTCGGAGTTGAAATGCTGGTCCAAATGGCCGTATCCGCCCCGCTTGCAGCAGTGGCAGTATTCATAATCCTTCTTCTCTTCTTCAAACGGATCACACTGATAATACCCCCTATGATCGTTGCCATAGTCAGCATCATAATGACAATGGGGCTCCTTATCGGGCTGGGTCATGATGTGCATATAATGAGCTCCATGATAGCCATCTTTCTCATGCCTATCGCAGTTGCGGATTCTGTCCATATACTCAGTGAGTTCTTCGACACCTATCACATGTTCAACGACAAAAAGCGCACAATTCAACATGTCATCAGCCACCTTTTCCGCCCGATGCTCTATACCAGCCTTACGACTGCAGCCGGTTTCGCGTCCCTGGCTACAACACCTATACCGCCTGTAAAAGTTTTCGGCCTCCATGTGGCATTCGGTGTTCTGCTTGCATGGCTACTCACAATGACCTTCATACCGGCATATGTAATGCTGTTGGCGCCCGAAAAGAAACTGCTGATGCTCTGCCGGACGGATACAAAAAGCGGCGGAATCAACTGCAATACATGGCTTAACCGTTTCCTTGAGAAACTGGGAGAATTCAGCTACGTCAGATGGAAATCTGTAATTGCCTTAACCATAGTGGTGATCGCTGTTTCCGCCTACGGCATCTCCCGGATCGAGGTCAACGACAATCCGGTAAAGTGGTTCACCCCGGAACACCCTGTCCGGAAGGCTGACAGAATCCTCAACGACCATTTCGGCGGAACATATACTGCATACCTGACCCTGGAAGCCGCGCGTACAGACGCGGTAAATTGCAGGGAGAAAGCCCGAACCATAAAGCAAAAAGCAAAAGAGAGCTTCGAATCAAAGTATCCCGAAGCAACAGCGGCATTCATTACGGCCGTGAATGAGCAGGAAAAACATTTCAACAAGCTCCGAACCAGTAATCTGTCACACTGCTTTGTCAACCTGATAAAGAAAGCAGAACAGATTGACAAAGAGTATTTTGGCTCCTATAGCAAGATCACCGATCATATACTCTACATGGAAGCGGAGAACCTGAATTACGCAAAGCTGCTGAAATCAATAAAGCAACTGCGGGATATCTCCGAAAAGGAAATTTCATCGGTTGAGACAATCCTCAAACCGCACAAGACACTTAAAGGCAACAAGCTTATTGACGCTGCCCTCTCGGCTATGGACAAGCTCACCGAAGCATCGTTTGAGGAGTTTGTCTACAAAATGGAGGCTAAGCTCTCCGCGCCGCTGTTTAAACAGCCGAACATGCTGCGCTATGTCGAGCGGCTCCAGAATCATCTGCACAAAAATGATGTAGTAGGAAAAACATCCTCTGCAGTCGATGCGCTCAAAAAAGCCTCCTACGAACTTCAGTACGTCCAGACCGAAGGTATTCCTTCAACAAAAGCGCAGGAAGTTGCGCAACGCAACCGGGAGAATTATTCCGTGCCCGATTCACCATCGGCAGTGGGCCAGGTGTTCACACAACTGGAAGGAATGAAACGCAAAGACGCTCTTTTCCATATGATCACTAAAGATTACTCGGAAGCCAACATATGGGTTCAACTGAAAAGCGGCGACAACAAAGACATGGAGAAAGTCGTCAGTGATGTTGAAATGTTCCTGAATAACAATCCGGCCCCGGTCGAACTCGAACATCAGTGGGCCGGGCTGACATACCTTAACGTGGTCTGGCAGGATAAGATGGTAAAAGGGATGCTCAACGCGCTCTTCAGTAGCTTCGTTGTAGTACTCATTATGATGATGCTGCTCTTCAGGTCACCCCTGTTTGGAGCTTTGTCAATGATCCCCCTGAGCGTCACCATCGCATTCATATACGGACTCATAGGTCTGATAGGCAAGAAATACGACATGC
>CAYTRK010000332.1:0-2638 GCA_964440205.1 uncultured Victivallaceae bacterium | reverse complement strand
GGACGTTTCGCGTGGTACCCCACGAAAACGTCATCTCTTTGAGCACGTTCAGCACAATGTGCTTCTCGGGTGCTTTTTGAACGGAAAGGAAGCCGTTCATCTCTTGTTGAGCTCCTTGTAAAACCGATATCGTTCTGTTGAGTCCTGAGAGGTTCAATATGCCGAATGCCACCATTAATACCGTAACGAATACTTTGATGATCCAACCGGGTAACTTTTTTACAGCGGCCAACCACCCGAGCAATGCCAGCCCACCAACTACATAGAAGTTCCAGTAGATATACAGGCTATCTCTCGCCTTGAGAAACACGTCTATTAGATCTTTCTCTGCCATGCTAGTCCTCGTATATAAAAACCCCGGCGTTAAGCTGCGGGCGGTTCTGGCGCGGTCCTGGCGCAAGCCAGCGCCGTGACAGAGCCGGCGTTCAGCGTGAACGGCTTGGTATATGGTCACCATGTATCTTCGTCTAGCGTCTCCAGAGAATACTGCACAACGGTTTCGACAACTCCGCGGACTGACGGAGTGCACCCTTTGAACACGACATACGCAAGCGCGCTCTCACCGTGCTTGCGCAAAACGGAACTGACCAGAGCATGAATGAACGATTGCGTCACCAACGTAACGCCGGAAAAGTCGACGGTAATCTCGCGCTGTTTCGCGACAGCTGGTTCTATCCTATCATCGCGCATTTGCGCGGCAGCATCCTTGTCTTCCGCGAATTCACCAACCGCCGCCGCGATGTCTACCTTCATCGAACAAACCTTACCTTCTTATAGTACGCCTTCTTACGCTTCTTAACGTCAATCGAATATGCCTTCCGGATTTCGTCCAGCAATTCCGCAAACTCGGCCTCTTGTTCCACGCTGACGTCGATACCAACAACTGTGCCTGGCCAGTGCGGTGGTTTAACAAACCTATGCCGATCTGCTCCAGGATCAGCATGCAAAAAGAGCTCCCCATCGGCCGGCGTTCTGAGGAGTTTGAATGCCGATTCCCCACTATAAAGTACGAAGAAGTTCCGCGAAAGCGAAGCAATGCTCTTCGTAAAGAAGAGACCCGCGCCCGCATTGAACTCGTTTCCACCGATACGACTTGTTGCGCCGGAGATCCCGGGCTGAAGCGCCAGCTTAATCGCCGCTTCGTCGCTTGACACAGGATGGGATCGCGCCATGGATCTGCCTATACCGATTCCTGCGTCCGCGATGCCAATAGCTATCCGGTTCGACTTCCGATAGTATTGCGCACACACAAATGCACCGATCGGTGATCCCGCGTGCTCAAGTACATTACGGCCCATTTCGCTAAACACATACTTGATCGGATCTGCAACTTGCGGTGGTGCGTGCAGTAGTGGCACTAACTCTGTGATTGCCGATTTCAAATCCGAGGAGTTTCGGATCTGGGTGAGCGGGATGAAGCGACCGCTCGCTTCATGCTCTCTAAAACGTATCCCTGGATCTACGTCTAGTACATCGAACAAGCCCATACGAGCCAGGTATCCGACCGATCTATGCTGCGGCACGCTAGCAACTACATGCCCCCCGCTTTCCCGACAAGTGGCGCCCATAGCCGCGGTAAGAGCGAGCGTAAACGGATGGACTGACACCCATCGGTCATGGATTGAAACTTCGAGATACTTAGGATCGGATGCATCTATGTTGCTAAGAAATGCACCAATATTTGCCAAGTGGGCACTGTTGGGCAGAAATACTCGCATGGTTTCTCACTCTTCGAAATCCATATAACTTCGCCCGATGCGGAGCATCAGCAGTCCTGTGTACCTAACACCCTGGCGTTAAGCTGCGGGCGGTTCTGGCGCGGTTCGTTGCTCAGCACGAACCGTGACAGAGCCGACTGCCAGCTTGAATGGCTTGGTAGGAATCAACTGCTGCCTGCCACTAGATCGCATTCAACCGAGCAAGCCATTCGTTTTGTTTCTGCGGGTTCGGCTTGTAGGCCGTCATGATAAACTTGCGGACTATCTCTCTCAGTACTCGTCGAGTTTCCACGACCCAGGACTGATGCATCTCAGTAAACGAACACTGCCGACGCTCGAATTTCTCGTTCACCATGAATATGGCACCCGTACCGCCGAGGTTACGCTGCTCAATGGTGATACTATGAGTCACGCCTTCGGACTTGTAGGCTACTGTGTGTGATGCCAACATATTCCTACATTCAATTATTTCGTGCTTTCGCAGTTCACCAATTATCGCTTTGCTATTCGGGACTCCGACCACCTTGCACAACTGATCAACGGCTCCTAGCTGTAGGTAGCAGGCATTAAGGAACCCGAACAATCGAAGATACTCGTGGTCGCAGCCCAAACCGCTGGCAGCGGTAGCGAAATACCCACGTATCGCCATTGCAGCATCCTCAAACGTGTATAGACAGGAGCCAAAGGCCATCCAGTCCTCTCTCTTGGGGAAGTGGAGGCGCTTGGCCATTGCGGCCGGGATATCCTTGATTCCGTCGGCCAACTGAATGCCGGTCGTCGCATTTGACATAACGTCTCTGAGGAGCTGTATCATATCGACGTTCTCTGGTACCATTATGTATTCCTAACACGCATTAGGCCGGCAGCCCCCGCAGTTCCCCTCGTTCCACCAACCCCCTCAACTGCCGCACCACCCCCAT
>CAYTRK010000331.1:0-2649 GCA_964440205.1 uncultured Victivallaceae bacterium | reverse complement strand
CTGGTGGATTGAGCTTGGAGGCGAAGACGACAGTATTCGCGATACTGAGGAGATTCGAGATCGTCTGTTGAAGATAACGTACGGGATATGGGATCACATCAAAAACAGGTGTCCCAATCGAGCCGCAGCTGAAAACTGGGCGCTTGAGTGGATCCAGTTTCTGCCCGCAAAGCGGGAAAGCCGCAGGTATCTCGGAGCGCACGTACTGACCCAGAATGACATTGAAGCTGAGGGTCGCTTTGATGACATTGTGGCTTACGGCGGGTGGACAATGGACGATCACCACCCGGCAGGATTCAACTGCGTTGCGCTCGGGGCAAAACCGACTATGTTTCATAAGGCCCCTTCGCCTTATGGTATTCCGTATCGCAGCCTTTATTCCAGGAGCATAGACAACCTGATGTTTGCCGGAAGGGACGCAAGCTGCACGCATTCTGCAATGAGCTCCACCAGGGTAATGGGAACCGGCTGCAGTATGGGCCAGGCGGTTGGCGCCGCAGCCGCTATTGCAGTCACAGACGGGATTTTGCCTTCAGAAGTCGGAGCCAGTATAAAAGAACTTCAGCAGCAGCTTCTGAAGGATGACGCCTATCTGCCATGGCTCGGGCAGGAGTTTCCTGCTCTTACCCGCAATGCCAGGCTTACTGCTTCGCAGGGTGATCCCGAACCGGTTCGGGACGGCATTAACCGGCCCGTTGCAGATGACATACACGGTTGGGTCTGCAGCGCTGGCGACTGGATAGAATATCGTTTTGACGAAGAGTCTGAAATCGACATGGTTACAGTGATTGTGGACAGTGCGCTGGACCGGCGCGTGGCTATGAGTCTCCATCAGAAGGATGGACAGCTTATTTCGCCGCCGGAAGTAATGCCTAAGGTGTTCCGAATCGATTGTCTGGAAAGCAATCAGTGGCAGGAGGCAGTGAGGGTCGAAGAGAATCATCGCAGGCTGTCCCGTTTCAGAATCGGGCGCGTTTGCAAGGGAATTCGCTTTAATCTTGAAGAGACCTGGGGCGCTGAAAAAAGCTGTCTCTACGCTTTCTGGATTAACCCGCATATCTCACAGAATTCCTGATATAGGGGTGAGATATGCAGGCTAACGCCTTTGGTTGCGGCCGAAGGCCGCCTTGGGGGAGTTGGAGAAGGACCTGATCAGGTTTCTGCTTTTTGTATCGGCGAGGTTTCGCCCGTTTTATCTGTGTCGATTCTCCGGTACTTCTTTTTGGGTGGAACCGAAGTCTGTCCCTTTATCAGATGTGCCGGCATTGAAATACCCATACCCGGCGAGGCAGAGCCCATAAGAAGTCGTTCCGCAAGATCAAGCACACATTTTCCTAGTTCGCCTTCATCGGAAATAGCAGTGGTGACCTCGGGCATGCCCAGGGTTTTCTTGAAAAACATTCCCACGCAGCCCACGCTGACATCTTCAGGACACCGTAATCCGATTTCCCTGAGCGCGCGGATAGCGGCCCATGCGTAGAGGCCGTCCCTTGCAAACAAGGCGGTCGGGGGAGGATTCTTTTTAAAGGCTTCCACGATTTCGTCCTTCAACTGTTCAAAGAGTTGCACCTGCTGCTGATCGACTTTGCCGCAGTAATAGCGGGGAAGAGATTCGGTGTCAATTCCGAGTTGATAATGTGCCGTTGCCCAGCCGGCTTCCCGGTCAAAGCGTACCCTGTTTACTTTGGAGGTATTAACGATGCCGACATGTTTATGGCCAATTGAAAGCAGGTGCCGAGTTACAGTGGCTGCAGACAGGAAGTCGTTGGGAGCCACCCAGCTAATGGGCATGGATTGATGAAAGGGCCCTGGCACCACTACCGGGATGCCCATGTTCTGAAGTTCCACAAGCTCTTCGGGTTCATGCCAGTCCAACACCAGAACAACCTGTGCGGACGATTTCTCGGCAAGCCGTTTCAGGCCGGCCGCGCCTTCGTGTACCATGCCGTCGTGCGGCATAAACTCCAGACCTATACCCCTTCGGGCGCATTCGGCCTGTATAGACATGAAGACCATGAAATACACAGGGCTGCCAGTAAGGTGGAGCCAGTTGTATTCATGAAGAACGCCAATTCTCTTGAGTCGTTCCGATGAAGTGGCCGGGTTAATGCGTGGGTGGATATTGCTGGGATCCGGGCGCACATATGTGCCTTTTCCGCGACCACGTTGCCTGATTAGAACGCCTTCGTCGACAAGTTCCTGTATGGCCCGGCGCACAGTCATTGGAGCCATGTTGAATTCCCCGGACAGAACCTTTTCCGGCGGCACCGCTTTCTTGTCGGTATATGTACGGTTGGCGATTCTTTCGCGCAGAATGTTTTTTGCCTTCAAGTACTTAGGATGCTTTCTGGTTTCAACTGACATGGTGATCTCCCGTAGAAAATGATTTACTCACTCTATATTCCAGCTTCTATATGATACTTAACTTTATGTCAAACATCTAAATAAAATCTTCTAATTATAATTTATGAGCTATGCGGGTTAATTCCGGGTCTTTCGCAGGATCTTCAGCCTGGGCTAGTCATGAAAAACGCCAAGCATATTATAAGCTGTTCGGAAATAGCGCTATGTGTTTAGTTTCTAGGGTCTTCCGTAAAATCTGTGGGTACTGAAAGCATGTAGCTACACCCCATCCGAAAAGGGTCGGAG
>CAYTRK010000330.1:0-2650 GCA_964440205.1 uncultured Victivallaceae bacterium | reverse complement strand
AGGTAGCAGCGTGAAAAGGGATCACCGAAACAGCAAAGACGATACCCATAACATGGAAGCCTACTCGGCCAACCTGGATGTGCTTGAAATTGAATTAGAACAAAAGGACGATAACTCTCCGATTGATCCCCAAAACCGTATTTGCTCCAACGCACAGGACAAGTACATGAATGTGAAATACAAAGTGAAAATTTCACCGGATAACTACAAGGCAGATCTTGAGATTTCTGGATCAGCCGATGTCACGTTTCCGGACGGAGAAACAGAAAAGGAAAATGTGTCTGATGGTACGGAAGTAACCTTGGTGGCAGAGAAGGAAACAAAAGGAACATGGAAGCTAACGGCAAAAAGCACGGATGTTGAAGATTGTGGGGCTGAAGTAGAAGAATATGTCTTTAAACTGTTTCTGAAAGTTGGCGACGCAGACACGAGTCCTGGGAAGACCGGGTACGGCGAAACTGGAAACTACTTTGCCAGTCACAAGTGCCACACCGAGCATGAAGATGGTATATGTAATTGTGTCGGCGGTCAGGAGAACGCAGGAGATCAGAATGTCAAGAGGTTTGCATGGTTTGTCTCTATTCCTGCAGACAAGTATGAGAGCTACGTGAAGGCGAAATTGAAGGTAACTGAAACATTTAAGGATGGAGGAGAAACAGGGGGGCTCTGGGTATACGACGAAAGTCTTGGGGATGGGGATGCTGGAATAGGCCTGAATTACGGGCTAATTTCGATTTCGAAATCACAGACAGACGGTGACGACGCAGTCTCGGCCTTCAAGGGAGAAATTAGGATACAGGGGCCAAACGACGAAAACTCTGAATCCGCTCCCACTGCGCAGTCGGAACTCAGAGACTCCGATATTACTTTTGGCTCTTTTGTTGCTGACAAGACAATAAATACTATATCGGAGAAGACGACATATGTTAACCATTACAAAGTGAATGATTTATCATCGCGTTGTACGGCTGAATCAGAAGTTACAACTAGTGGAGTCGTGCGTGGCCCCAATCCAGGAGACTGCTACCTGCATGGATCGACTGGAAATGTCGAACTAGATGATGTAGTTGATGTGGTCGTAATCGGCAACATGGAACTAACCAATCAGTCAGAACCGTGATTTAGTGCCCGAGTTCCAAACAGCAAATAATAAAGCACAGGAGATAAGATGCAAATACACAACAATCATCAAATACTGATAAGAGCCTTGCGGCTCTTCCTTGTCACAGTATGCACTGCATCGCTGTCTTTTTTTCCTGAGGGACAAAGCTTTGCAGGCGCCGAAAAAATCCACTGCAAAGACAAACCGGTCGGCGAAGAGCAAGACGACTTCAGTCGGAAATCCGACCTAGTGTTTACATTTCCCCAAAAAGCAAGATATGTTTACCAGGTGGAATATAAGTCAATGAACTTGCTATCATCTCAGACAATCCATCAGGTTTCTGGGCTGCTATTAGTTGCATCAACAGAAGCCGAGACCAAGGAGGGATACGATCTTCGGCTTAGAAGCCATGTCACGGATTTGCATATTTCGGCTGACGAAGGCATGAAGCATGAGGTTCTTGACGACATGACACTCAGTGGCCATCTAAAAGTCACGGGAGGAATGACTTGGAGCAATTCACCTGGCATGACTCTGAACGAACTTACTCGCGATGTGCATGCGAGGGTTGTCCGTGCATGTATAGCTCTTTTCCCCGTACTGCCTCAGCCATGGGAAGGCTCTCCATTAAATTCGACGGTAACAGAGCCTAACTTATTTCAATATCAAATTGACCAACCATGCATCATTCGTGCTGTGGATGTTGTTGGGGATGAGCGCAATGGTGTTCGAACTGTCGTGATCTCACATTTCACCAATGGGCTTGTTGAAAAGGGAGAAATAGAAGGAGTCACATATATGGGTGGCGAAGCAAAGACAAGAAGCAGACTCAGTGTTATCCTGAAAGAACGTGGGAAAACGGGTTCCGTAGATTCAGCGGAGCCGTAGCGTGCCTAGTAACAGTTTAGCGGATTCCGGTGAAGTTTATACCGGCGACTAAGACGAATCAAGCGTTGGAGGTTCTTCTTGATGTGGTGGCGCCGGTACAAGGGGTGTCGATTGATGAATTTAAGGAACTGAGGCGATCGCATCCTGAGAGGGACCTTGCTAGGAACTGTGCCGGGAATTGAGAGAGAGAGGATTATTAAATGATTAAAGACCCGACCCCAAGTGCCCGTTAACACTGAAGTTGACAAAAAGTTGGATTAGGAGGGGAAGAACATGCAAGACAGTTGTAAGGACAGACTATTTGTAGCGATTCTCGCCATACTTGTTTCGCCGTTGGCAATTTTTCTTTCAATGGCGGCATCCGGCGGAGAAATGGATCAAGTCATTGCCAAGGTTAATAACGAACCTATTAAAGCCAGTGATATTGATGTTGACGAGGGCAACGTTAGGGCGAGTTTGTTGGCAATTTTAGGCCGGGAACCGAAAGAACGTGAGTTCCGGCAGCAAATTTTAAAAGCAAGGAACCAAAAATTTGCTACTACTATAAACAGAATCATAAAAGAGCAGGCTTACGAGCGACTAAACATAGAAGTGACTGAGGAAGAGGCTCGGGCTCTGGAAAAAACCGCTGGAAATGCAGTTTCCCGGCATCAGATATAC
>CAYTRK010000329.1:0-2650 GCA_964440205.1 uncultured Victivallaceae bacterium | reverse complement strand
TCTTCCCTTCTTCCTTCATCATTGAACATTCCGTGTTCATCATTGGATATTCTCTTCCCCCTCCCATGCTACCAGCGCGTTGACACAACGCGCTCCGGCATGTACATTTCAGCGTAAACCGAAGGATTTACTGATGGCTGAAAAAATATCGGTCTGCATAACAACAGGAAACGAGGAGCAGAATATCCGGCGTTGTCTCGAAAGCGTCAAATGGGCCGACGAAATAGTCGTGGCCGACAGCTTCAGTGTCGACAACACAGTGAATATCTGCAAGGAATATACCGACTTGGTATACCGCCACCGCTGGCTCGGATATATAGGGCAGAAAAACCTGATTAAGGATCTGGCTTCAGGCCAGTGGATTCTATTCATAGACGCTGATGAAGAAATCTCCGAAGAACTCCGCGACGAGATACTGGAAGAATTCAGCAGCGGCAGATGCAACAAAGTTGCAGGCTATTCCTTTCCTCGCATGGTGCATTATCTCGGACGCTGGATCACACACGGAGATTGGTATCCAGACCTGAAACTAAGACTTTTCCGCAAAGACAAAGGCGAGTGCGGAGGCAGAGAGCCACATGACAGAATGACCGTCGATGGACCGATCAGAAGGCTTCGCGGTCATATGTATCATTATACTTACCAGGATATCGCAGACCAGGTGGCAACACTGAACCGCTTCTCAACAATCACGGCAACCGGCTGGGCTGAGGACGGCAAGAAATTCCGTTTCATAGATATCCTGTTCCGTCCGAAATTCAAATTCTTCCGAAGCTATATCCTGAAAAGAGGATTTTTGGACGGATTTCCCGGCTTCATCATAGCCGTCAACAGCGCGTTCGGAGTCTTCGCAAAATACTCAAAGCTGTGGGAAGCAAACCGAGCAAATATAACCCCGCAACCAGCCTCCAACAACACACAACAGCCGGGCAAACCTCAGTAAAGCTTATCAAACCACGCTTTCAACCAACGACATAACACGACTCTCGTCAATGAGCCTGAAATGCTCTTCGAGCCTCTTCGATTGAGCTTCGAGTACAGACTCCCGCAACTCTGAACCGGTCATAGCCCTGTACACAAGGACAGCAAGCTCCCTGGAAGATAGTTCCTTAAAGAGTATTCCGCTGTCACCAACGGCTTCCGGCATGCCGCCGCCTTTTCGCGCAACAACCGGAGTGCGTTGAGCCATGGCTTCAAGAAGCGGAAGACAGAATCCTTCATGTCTGCTCGCCGAGACGAACACGTCCGCCTTATAATAACATGCGGATAATTCATCTTCCTTGACAAACCCGGCGAAACACACATTAACCAGGTTCAACCGCAACGCATAAAGCCGGAGCATCGCGCAGTACCTGGGACAACTGCGTTCCGAACCGACTATAAGAAGCCGCGTATTGGAATCAATCGTGTTGTATATCCAGGCGAACATCTCGATCAGATCCTCAATCCGCTTATTGGGCACAATCCTGCCGACAAAAAGAATGTTCTTAACCCTGTCACCCAGAAGACGGGACATTGCCGGATCCGGCGGCGGCGATTCACCGGGCCTTGCGCATACCAGAGGCAGAATCTTCACGTTGGCTTCTCCGGATCGCCCAATCCCGGCGGCATTAAACTGCGATACAGGCCATATGCTGCGGGCTGCGGCAAGCACGTCTGGCAGTTCCGACCCGGCCCTTCTGAGCTGCGCGGCAAGATCATCGTCAAACCCGTCAAAAAAGTCAGGAGGAGTTATATTATGGTATCGAACTATCCGGCGCGCCTTTGAATTCAGAAACAGAAGAGTCGATTCCGACGCAATCGAATAATGATTAATCAGCACATCCGAGGCCGAGTCCTTATAATCACCCAGTTGGAGGCAATCGTCCTTAACACCCTCCGCAATGTTGCCCGGAGGGGCGTAAATGTCGGACCGGTACCCGTTTCTTCTGAAAACCTCGCGAAGTACCCGTGCTTCGCGCGATATGGCGTCGCCGTCCGCATACCCGGCAACCAGTTGATTCACCGCTTCGGCTTCCATAAATCACCCGCTATCCGTAACCGGAGAAGGTCCAGCCTCCTCGAGTCTGCTCAACCGCCGTTCAAGATCAAGAATCCTCTTTTCTCTTGCCGAGCGTTCCATATCAAGCTGTTCAGTAAATTGAATATTGATGCCGTTCTGGGCGAACGACATCCAGTCGTGCTGATACCGGAAGATCTTCCATACAAAAAGACGAACCATGTACGCCAACCTGCCAACCGGACTCCGCGGCTCAGGCAGCCTGAAACCAGCCGTGTCTACGCAATTACGGCTCCTCAAGAGTTCCGAATGACGACGCTGGAATTCAGATTCGTCACGGCAATTCCCAAGCCCCAGAACAGGCTTCTCCCTGCGAAGCGCTTCCTCAAGATCACGATCACGCAGTTCATCCGCCTCGCGTTCAATCTCCCCCCCAAGCGAGTCGCTCCTGTCCTGCCCATTTACAAGTACCTTCATCATTGGATATTCTCTTCCTTCTTCTGCCCAAGGTTACCCTCTTACCTACCTCCCCATCTCTGTAGGAGGCGAACCCCCGTTCGCCGAATTCGCCGATCAGGGGATCGGCTCCTACACATCCCACGTCCCACACTCTTCCACGTCGCCGCCCTGCGGCAATTGGCCACTTGGCGA
>CAYTRK010000328.1:0-2655 GCA_964440205.1 uncultured Victivallaceae bacterium | reverse complement strand
GACTAACTGCGCCCCTTTACCAACTGGGGGGGCGCACTTACCTTGTCAATTCACTAATATCGCATATGCCGCAAATTTCCTATTGCATATGGTATTGCATATGATAGCCTTTGCATATGGTGACTGGCTTCATAATGTATAGCTTGCTGGTCAAGCCCTTGCGATTCAAGGTGTTATGTCTGCCTGCTCCTCGTGTCGCAATCTCTTACCCATATGAAGAAATCTTTACAAAAGGTTTGATTTCCGGTTTTTACTTAATTATTTTTGCCGCTTCCCACTATTTTATCGTTTTTCAGAACGCTCAGATCAAATAGAGAAAGGATATTACCATGTGTAAGTATCTCGATTCTGCCTGCTTTCTCACGAACGTCTTCGCCGTCTGTGAGAGTGAGTCTTCAATGGACTTTGCCAAGCTTCGAGAAGTCCGAGATCATGTGACCCACAGACTCGAAGCACAGAACGTTGTGATAGAATGGACGCGGACGTCTGTTATGGGAGCCTTGGAAAGCTATTCCAATCTCTTCGACACCAGAGGTAATGAGGTTGTTTGGCGTGGATCAAAAGATCGAGAAGACGTAAAACGCTCCTTCGATGCAAGGTTCTCGGAGAGTTTCGTTGGCGCTTTGAGGGATGCAATTCTCGAAGGGTGTTGCGAGAGCGAAGAATCCGGCTTCTGTCACGCATGACAATGCCACTTGCTTGTCCATGAGACTCTCAATTTGGTGGTTGGCACACGTGGGAGGTAGTCTTGGATATCATGGAAAAACACTTTAAGGATCCTGTTCACGGCTATATTGCTGTTCCTGCCGACTGGTGTACTGATTTCATCGACACTCCGATCTTTCAGCGTTTGCGCCACATCGAACAAACCTCTATGCGTCCACTATATCCGGCTGCACACCATGACCGCTTCGTTCACTCGCTTGGCACGTATCACCTTGCACGAAAGATCTTTCAACATCTTGCGCACAACACGAAAGACACAGAGATCTGTGAACTTCTAAATGAAGAACGCATTCAAAACACATTTCTCATCACGTGCCTTATGCACGACTGTGGGCATGCACCCTTTTCTCATACTTTTGAAAAATTCTACAACTACACTGAGGCCAAGACGACAAAACGTGCCTATGCGCTTCTTGCGGCTGAGTTTCCTGGCCGCGATTTCAAGGTTCAGGGTAGTTTTGATCCCGCTCCACACGAAGCATTTAGCGCGGTTGTTCTCAACCGATTCTACAAAGATCAACTAAAGAAGTATGGGTGCGATCCTGAGCTCGCGGCACGGATGATTACTGGCTGTACGTATCCCGATGCTCGAACAGCAGGCAGGAGTTTAGAAAATAGTTTGATTTCCTTGCTGAATGGCAGCGCGATCGATGTCGACAAGCTTGACTACATTCTGCGTGACACTTGGGCCTCGGGAGTCAAGAACACGGCTGTTGACATTGATCGTCTGCTATCTGCGGCCGTTCTCCATGCGGATCCTGGCGGAAGCGTCCAATTGTGCTATCGGAAGTCAGCATTGAGCGTATTACAGCATGTCGTGGATGCGCGCAACTACCTTTACGAGTGGGTCTACAATCACCATACTGTTCTCTACTACTCCGAGCTCCTAGATCGTTCCTTGCGAGAGTTGGCTAAGTTTCTTGCAACAGATCAGGATCCAGATGTATTTTGGAAGGCGGCATTCTCCTTGGAGCCATTCGAAGGCCAGACCGATTTGGGAGCAAACACGCGACTCTATCTGCCAACCGATGGCGATATATTGCATCTCCTTAAGAGATTCGAGGGGGATGTTCCACTTTATGATGTGGCAGAGCTTCTTGCACACACACCAAAACGAGCCCCTTTGTGGAAGACATGTGCTGAGTTCAGAATGCTTTTCAGAGGGGCGCCTGTCATTGAGCCCGATGTCTGTATGGGTGTGGCTGAAAGACTCCCACAGCTTCTTAGTGACCAGCTCTCGTGCGACCCCTCTGACGTTCTCGTGGTCTCTGCAATTGCGAAGCATTACGTCATCGGAGAAAGCCATGTTCACGTGTTGATGAAGAACAGAGATGGTTCGGCAGAGTCAAGCAGACCCTTTACAGACTTGATAGGAGAAAGGTCACAGCGTGATCCAATCAACTTCTTCTATGTATTTCTCACGCCAACCTATGCGTCCAAGACCGAAGCCATTGTGGAAACTATCCGGGCGCAGCGGCGATAGAACAACTAGTGGTGCGCAGTGGGGTACCGAAGCAGAATGCCGTGTAGCAGCCTTTCTGTCCCCGTAACCACTTTGTGGCCAGAAAAGTGGCCGCATTTGGCTTTCTGGTTTGACCACTGGATTTTGCAAGCCGCTACTTTGCCGGGGCTTTACAGACCCACGATTATAAAAACAACCCATGAGTGGCGCCTTGACGGGGGAGACTTCACCCACCTCATTGCTAAGCTTTGGGTGGGTAATCGCGGCGTATCTTGCCCTTCACGGCATATTCCAAGGCCAGGCTATAATGCTCGGCGAGACAGATGTCACAGGCATTGTCGGCTGGATCTTACCTGATCAGCCTCCACCGCGAATAACTCAGGCTCAGGCAAGTTCATGTGTGGCCGACCTTGTGGACGCGGCAGCCGGAAAAAGGACCACCCGGCATTCAGAAAAGGGACCACCTG
>CAYTRK010000327.1:0-2659 GCA_964440205.1 uncultured Victivallaceae bacterium | reverse complement strand
CTACGACCAGAGGATTATGAGTCCCCTGCTCTGACCAACTGAGCTATGGGCCCACCAAACCATCCGTTCCACAACGGACTCGCCATCCCAGCCGACATAGCACCCCGTCACATGACGGGGCGAACCTGCGACCAGAGGATTATGAGTCCCCTGCTCTGACCAACTGAGCTATGGGTCCAATTGCACAAGAAAAATTCATACGGCTGAAGATATAAACTTATCATACCGATAATGTCAATGCAATCTGATTGAAACAGTTTTTTCAGGCAAATGTATCCATTGACCTGCCGCACCTGTTCGTATATACTACATCTTAAACATGAGTAAAATGGGCATCCGTAAAACAATCAGGCGAGCGCCAAAGAAGAATGCCGGCGAAGAACAGCCGGATACGCAACTTTCGCGCACCATGCAGATTACACCCGAAGTGGTTTTTGATTCTCCGATCGCCGAAAACAAAGCTTACCTGGAATGTTCCGGCCCTGACGTTCCGTTCGCCCGGGTTGTTCTTGACAAGAAAAACTTTTCTATCGGCCGCGACGACTCCTGCGACCTGGTACTGCCTGTGACCAATGTCTCCCGTGTCCATGCCAGAATCACTGAGAATTCCGAACAGTATGTCGTCGAGGATCTCGATAGCACCAACGGGACACTGGTAAACGGCGTAAAAGTAAGTCGCTGCACACTTCACAGTCAGGACCGAATCCAGGTCGGTAATTCATGCCTCACTTTTATTCAACAGAAGCGGCGTAGTCATTGATGTCGAACGGTTTTTTAAAGAAGATTTATGTGACTTTCTGGGGTACACGAGGTTCCATCTCCACCCCGGGAGCTACAACCGAAAAGTACGGCGGCAACACAGCCTGCGTTTCCATAGATCACAATGACACCAGGATAGTGCTTGATGCCGGAACAGGCATACGGAATTACGGCATTTGGGCAGATGACCAGAAAGACTCCATTGAAGATATTCACCTTCTACTGAGCCATACGCATTGGGACCATATTCAAGGTCTGCCTTTTTTCTCGCCTGTGTATTCAAAAGGTCAGCGCCTGCATATATACGGCAGCCCCAAAAAAGGCAGATTCCTCGAATCAGTTCTTCAGGGACAAATGGACACGGAATACTTTCCCGTCCAGATGAACTCGCTGGCCGCTGACATTTCAATTATAGAAATGGCCCAGGAAACGTTTTCTATCGGCGAGCTGGCCATAAACTGGGAAGAACAGAAATACCATCCCGGCAGCTCTATCCGCTACAGTTTTGCTGTTAACGGAAAAAAAGTGGTCTACGCTACGGATGTTGAACTGAATATGATTTTCAAGTCGAATCCAGGACCGGACGAAAAAAAGATGGCTGCCCAGTACCAGGACTTCGTCAGTAACGCGGACCTGCTCATCGCGGACGCCCAGTACACAGCCGAAGAATACAATCAGCACAAGGGCTTCGGACACACCTCGCTGCCAGTTATCACCGAGGCGGCATATGATTCCGGCGTTAAACAGCTCGCCCTGTTTCATCATGACCCCCGGCATTCCGATACAATGATCGACAAACTGGCGGCGTCATACCGGCCCAAGTACGCCGAAAGATCGCCTCCTATGAATATGTTCTGGGCCCGGGAAGGCATGACACTGGGGATTTGAAAGAGGTAAGCGACAAGCGGTAAGTGGGAGACCGCTGGCTGAAGACCGTTTTGGACAAGATTAACTAGATGAACTGGATAGGAAGACAAGAAGGAGGGAGATATCCAATATCCAGCCACGCCTTCGCTCAGGTAGCTTCGGCGGGCACGGCACGGAATGTTCAATGATAAATGGGAGTGAGTGGGGTATGAATACCGGGGTGGGACATTTTTTCTTATATGCGTGTTTTTCTTTTTGCGCGGTTTGCCCCGCGCAACCGGAGAAGCTGGCGCAGCAACTTGCCACAAATACAACTTTTGTCGCATTCGACACTGAGACAACCGGCCTGAGCGCCACGAAAGATCGAATCGTCGAAATCGCACTAACAAAATTCAAAAATGGAAAGATAACCTCAACCAACTCATGGCTGATAAATCCAGGAATGCCGATACCCAAAGGCGCCCAGCGAGTTCACGGCATAAGCGATGAGATGGTGAAGGAAAAGCCTCCATGCGAGGAAATTCTTCCGAAGATATCCAGGTTTGTGGGTAATGCTGTCCTGGTTGCTCATAACGCCCGTTTCGATCTGCGGTTCCTGGAAAACGAGTACAAGCGTGCCAGCCTGGCGCCTCCGGAGAACATATGCATGGACACTCTCAAACTGTCAAGAAAGTGGTTTCCTGAAAGCAAGAGCCACAGTCTCAAGAAGTTGCTTGAACACCTCGATGTGAAACCGGACAAGAAATTCCACAGAGCGCTGGCCGACTCTCAGTACATCGTAAATGTAATGGATAAGGGCATCAGCACGATGGGCCGGGACATCACCATAGACCGTATTCTAAAGCTACACGGCACACCGCTGGTAATCAGCAAAAAGAAGGAACGGAAAGACGGTAAAAAATAAGGATCATCTGCACAATCTGTGGGTTAATTCGGTTCCTTATATGTGCCCGAAACGACACTCCTCCCGTCTCGGTAAAAGTCAGTCGTTGAAGGGTATCCGATCAAGAGTTGCGGTTAAGAAAGCGGTTAA
>CAYTRK010000326.1:1554-2661 GCA_964440205.1 uncultured Victivallaceae bacterium | reverse complement strand
GGAGTAAATCGGATAAGCATCAAGGTGCCTCAGCCATATCGCAAAGGCTTGATAAGAATCAGGTTAAAGTCTGTGAGGATACAGTATTCAACGTGGTCACATTTTGGCTGTCAGCATATCAGCAAGGTTTTTCAAGGATATCGTATTCTCAATGCCCCATGTGGCCTTCCTGTTCGAAGTACAGTCAATTGGCCATTCGTAAACACGGTGCATTGATCGGGATAATCATGACTGCCGATCGGTTGCTTCATGAGGGTGATGAGTGGCGGTCTACAAGTGCTCAAATGAGAGGTAGTCGAATGAGGTTTGATGATCCAGTGTCGAACAATGATTTCTGGTGGTACAGTCCGTGAGAAAGCGCCTGATTCTTTCTGTTCTGCTTGTCGGCTTGGGGGTTCTGCAGGTTTATGGCCAGAACTCCAGCAATATTCTCTCGTTTGCAGACGAGCTTTTCAACAGAGAGGATTACTTTCGAGCTATCACTGAGTACAAACGATTCATTTTCTTTCATCCAGAGCACCTGCAAGTCCCCCATGCCGAGTTTCGGATTGCAGAAAGTTTTTTCCAGGCGGGAAAGGCCGAAGACGCAGCTTTATTGTTTCAGGATCTTGCCGACGAATACAGAGAAACGGCATTGGGCAGGCGTTCTATAAGGCGTCTTTCGCGTTGTTATGTCGAAAATAATGAGTATGCACTTGCGGCATTTTCGTTACAGCAATTAATGAAAATCGAGCCGTCGGTGGAGAAGAAGCATGAGGCATTGCTGGAGCTGGCCTGGTGTCACACTCAATTGGGTGAAACGCGCCTGGCTTTGGATCGACTCGAGGCCTTTCCTTCCGAATCACCGATGAAGGGAATAGCAGTTCGTATGCGGGATGAGGTAGAGGAGTACCGAAATCTCCCTGAAAAGAGTCCGTGGGTCGCTGGCGGATTATCGGCGGTCTTGCCTGGCGCAGGCCAGTTGTATGTGGGGAGACTTAAGGATGCGGGAATTTCTTTTGTCCTGAACGCTGCTTTTGCATGGGCGGCATGGGAGGCTTTTGAAGAGGACCTTTTGTTCACGGGAAGCGCTTTGACTCTTTTTGAAGTAAGCTGGTACGCAGGCAA
>CAYTRK010000326.1:0-1544 GCA_964440205.1 uncultured Victivallaceae bacterium | reverse complement strand
TCTGGGCCGCCATCGAAGCCTTCGATCAGGAACTCGACGTGCTCGGGGGCATTCTGACTTTTCTCGAAATCGGGTGGTACGCAGGCAACATCTATAGCGCGGTTGGGGGCGCCCACAAATACAACCGCAATACAAAGCAGGATTTTCTTGAATCTACTCGGGTTGAATATGGGCTATTCATAAGTCGTGCTGCGGATCCAGAAGATACACCAAATACAGGATTTGCAGTAAAAACGGTATTCAGCTTCTAGCCTGGATTATTCGCGACACGCGAATAATCCACACGACCGGGGCAGTGATGGCAAATCGCACCACGTCTTTTGCGCCACTTGTTGCGAGCATACCATCTCCAGCACCAGTCCGACTTTCGTCACGCCTCACACTCTACCCATATTTCAATATGTGAGAACCGGGCGTCACGCCGGAAACCGCCATGCACAGACGTTTACGCACTCTCGCGACAAAATCCTCTCTAATTTCGGTATTAGCGGGGTGCGGTCCAGAAATCTAAACGCATTTCTTCTGGTTCTGTCTTGCCTGCCGCTGCATCAAATATGGAACTAAATGTAACGCAAGGACATATGTAACCGGCGATACATTCCACGAAAGGGAACTGGCCTTGCCAACCGCTGTTATACCATTCTCCCGTTCCAGGCATCATGCCTGACAAGACCACTGCGGCACCCGCATCCTTTGCTTCGGCTTCTGTCACCATTGGCGCTGCTGCCATAACTGCCACCATTACGAGTAGAGCAAGTTTTTTCATTAGCCACTCCTCCTTTTCTTAGGATTTAGTTAGAATTAATAGCACTCCTTTGTGCCAATGACAAGCCTTTTTTACTCGGTTTGTCTGTTATGGATTTTCACTTCCGGCGACAATTCAATTTGAAAAAGACCGGGAGAAGGCTCAGAGTTGCAACGGAGATTGCTGAGTGTGGTAATCTCTGTAACCCGCCCTTGTTCCGATGGACGTGTTACCTCTATCTTTCGGGGAATCCAGATATCCATGGTCACGTTTTTGAAACGCGAAGATCGGGTCCTTATCTTCAGATCGCCATTAGCCTTTCTGATTTCTGTTCTGACAATGACTTTCATGGCGGGGTCGATGTGAATGGAAAAGGGCGGTGCTTTTCCCTGAATTACAATTTGATTGGCAGAATTTGTGTAGATGCGGGTCATATTCTCGACGAGGGGCATTAGCCGTCCAGCGCGAAGGCCGTGGATTGCAACTCGCGATAAAACAGCCTGACGGATTTCAGTCTTCAGTTCAGTATTTGAGTCGGCAAAGGACGTACGTACAGCTTTGCTTAGAGTAGGCACAAACTCTATGCATTCCTGTGGATTATAGACTATAGTTCTTGCTGTTGGTTGCAGGTAGTCGATCCGGAAACGGTCGGGCGCCAGATATTGAAACATCCATTTGTCTTCCATAGAACGTTTGTTTATCAGTGTTTTTCGTTCAGCCGTATAAGAGAGGCTTTTAATTTCTGATTATCGTTCAAATGTTAACACCTGATTGAAAAAATAGTGTTCGCTCCTTAGGT
>CAYTRK010000325.1:0-2665 GCA_964440205.1 uncultured Victivallaceae bacterium | reverse complement strand
GTACCCATCCAACCTGCGCGCCCCCTTCCTCTGTCGACTTTGGCGCAGACATGCGGTTTCGCGGATTTCCAAATTTTGCCTTTTGCAGAACACAGAGCCTCTGCTAATATATTCTGATTATGGATAAAGAAGACTCATTTGATTTCTGGTATGCCGTTAACAACACTCAGGTGCTGCTTATGCCTAAGCACAGCCTTGAGACATTCGGGACCACTGTCCTGAACTATCATTTGGTCAGCGAGCTGATGGACACGGCAAACACCACCCGCGTTCGGGAAGGCAGAATCCAGGCAAGCAAACCTACTATTATTACCCCCGGAGCGTATTCAAACACGGTACTGGAAGGTTTTGGCGATGAGGCACGCGAATACGTGGAATGGCTGAAAAGCCACGAGCAACAGTTGCGCATTCTCGAATATGGATACCACCTTAAAAAGGATAACTACAACGAACATATTATCAGCGAAAACCCTGATGCCGTAGCTGAACGCGTCAGGGAATCCGTCGAACAGAAGAGCGATCCACTCAGCGCAGTTGTATACGGAGTCGACGATCCGTGGGACGTATGCCTTGTAAAACTGTTCTGGGAGGTAATACAGCAATCCGCCCCCGTAAATGTTCGCGAAATGGAGCGCCACGATATGTTTCATCTGCAGAAGCACCCTTTACAGCGTATCCGCAAAGAGATAGAAAACGATTTTGTGGCAGCCGCGCGAAATCCGGATCTGATCAAAAATCTTGCAAAAAAATTGCGAGAGCATAACCTGTTCGAGGAGTATGAGGACCGGTTCTTCGCCCTCGTCAAGGGCCGCAGGAAAACGTAACAAGCTGCACGCGCCGGAGAATTCAACGACTCAGAAATGGAAATGTGTGAAATATGCCCGGAACTATAACTGAAAAAATTCTCGCCAGAGCATCCGGCAACAGCGAGGTCGAAGCGGGACAGAATATCTGGGTGAACGCGGATATCCTGCTGACTCATGACGTCTGTGGTCCGGGAACAATAGGAGTTTTTAAGAGGGAATTCGGCGACGACGCAAAAGTCTGGGACCCCGAAAAGGTCATAATAATCCCGGATCACTATATTTTTACGGCGGACAAGAAGGCACACAGGAATATCGACACACTGAGGCAATTTGCCGCGGAACAGTCACTGCCTTATTTCTATGATGTCGGAACACCTCGCTACCAGGGCGTATGCCACGTAGCTCTGCCGGAACAAGGCCACGTCCGGCCCGGCGAGGTGATATTCGGAACCGATTCACACACATGCACTCACGGAGCCCTGGGCGCATTTGCAACCGGTATAGGCAACACCGACGCTGGTTTTGTCATGGGCGCCGGCAAACTGCTTATCAAAGTCCCCCCTACCCTCCGCTTTGTGCTGGAGGGCACAAAACCGCCTTATATAACCGGGAAAGATATTATCCTGAGAATTATTGGAGACACCGGAGTCGACGGGGCTAACTATTCAGCCATGGAATTTTCCGGAGAAGCAATAATTCAACTCGACATCGAGGAACGGATGACAATCTGCAACATGGCCATCGAAGCAGGCGCCAAAAACGGCATTATCGAGCCTGACAGTCTTACCGAACAGTATGTCCGAAAGAGGACAGATAAGCCTTTCGAACCAGTGCGGGGCGACAAGCTTGCAAAGCCCTGGAAAACAACCCGCTATGATGTCTCCCGGTTTGTTCCATGTGTTGCCGAGCCGCACAGCCCGGCTCGATACGCGCCCGCAAAAGAGAGAACGGACGTAAAACTGGACCGCGCATATATCGGTTCATGCACCGGCGGCAAACTGAACGATTTCATCATGGCGGCAAAAGTTCTCAAAGACCGCAAGGTTTCAATAAAGACCTTTCTCGTGCCGGCGACTGCCGCTGTCGCGGAAGGAATTCTGCGCGAGACGGTTGACGGCAAAAGCCTCGTGGAGATCTTCGCGGAAGCAGGCTGCGAGGACATTGCGCCTCCCTCCTGCGCAGCCTGCCTCGGAGGGCCGGTTGATACCTACGGACGAACCACCGGCAACGAAAATGTGATAAGCACAACAAACAGAAACTTTATCGGCAGGATGGGGTCGAAACAATCGGCTATTTTTCTCGCTTCACCGTTCACAGCGGCTGCTTCAGCGGTGACCGGTCACATAACAGATCCAAGAGACCTTTAAGCGCGGTCGGAGGCAACCGGAAACAATGCATCGCCCCGCGGGGCTTAGACAGGATAAAAAATGAACACAACAGGACAATCTAAGACCATCAGGGGAAAAGTGTTTGTCGTCGGCGACGACATTGATACAGACCAGATTATTCCGGCCCAGTATCTCAATCTGGTGCCTACCATCGAAAAGGAATACCGGCAGCTCGGCTCTCATGCTATGGCCGGGCTCCCGGATACATACCCGCCGTTCATCCAGGAGGGCGCCTCGGCATCTGAATATTCCATAATAATTGCCGGAAGAAACTTCGGTTGCGGCTCATCAAGAGAACACGCACCTATCGCTCTGGGCGCAGCGGGAATCAGGGCCGTCGTGGCACAGACATATGCGCGCATCTTCTTCCGCAACTGCATCTCGCTGGGCGAACTCTATCCGCTGGAGACGGAAAAACGATTATGCGATGGGTTTGCGACAGGAGACGAGGCGGAAATCGATATCGAAAGC
>CAYTRK010000324.1:0-2672 GCA_964440205.1 uncultured Victivallaceae bacterium | reverse complement strand
TGAAGCCATGAATCAGCGGTCTGGATGTACGATATATCATTCTGAACGTTTTCCGCGGCCTTCGCACTATTGCGGTACTGGGCACGCATACGTTCGCTCATGGCCAGTCCTGCCGGATCATCCGCCGCGGTCTGAATCCGCAGGCCGGACGACAGTTTGGACATTGAGCTGCGCATGTTGCCCACGTTAGCCGTGTAACTTTTCCATACCTCAAAAGCCGATGAATTATTGTATACTTGCATTACTATTCCTCCGTGAATTTATTTTTTCCGTCACTTCCGTGCGACGGTTTGTTGCATTCTTAAAAGCGCCGGAGACAACGGGGCGCAACAATCTCTCCCGATGGCTCTTCAGTTGTCTGTCTTTCTGTGCCTGTATCACCTCCTTTTCTTTAAGGGTCAGTCTATCTTTCGATTTAGCTGTCTTAACAACTCCTTGTCGGAACCTGCTGCTTCAACGTTTTCGTTTTTGACTTCTTCAAATATCTCTTTTCTGTATATTGGCACGTCTTTGGGAGCTTTGAATCCCAGGCTCACCTGGTTTCCGTTAATATTCAGGACAGTTACTTCAATGTTTTCTCCCAAAACTATGCTCTCGTTTGACTTCCGTGTCAGTACCAGCATTATGCGCCCTCCATGGCTTAGCTTCTTTTATGATGCGGTTGCTGTTTTCCTGTGTTCCAGGTTGTTCAGCGCCTCCCAGATTTTGAAGCGGACAGGGTATTCTTTATCTGAACATATTACCTGTTTGCCAAGTCTTGTCTTTATATTTATGGCTACAGGCCCCTGTAGATTCATGGTTATGTTTCTGACGTCTCGTGTTACCGTTACAATGCTCATGAGAAGAAGGTCCTCCTGGCTTTTCAGATTCAGGAAGTCCACATCGTGCGGAGCTATTGCAGGCTCGTAGTCAGGGTATATTTTGAACGGGTCTACGCATACGAATGAAAGGTCGCCCGGCTCAAGGGCCTGGAGGTATATAAAGGGGGTTGTCTGTTCTTTGTGCACGAGCACGAATTGGCGCACGTTTTCAAATGCAGGCAGACCTTCAGGGAAATGGAATACGTTCTCGGATCTGACCGCAAGAGAGACTAGTCTTGAGTACGGATTGACTGACATGCCGTTTTTTTGGTTCCTAAGGATTTTCATACGTCTTTTTTCCTTTCTCTTTTGGTTCGAGTTTCTGGTAGACGTTTTCAGCAGACTACATGCCATTGCCGTTGCCGGGTGAAAATGGGAAAAAGCGGCAAATATGGGACATATTCACTGTCGGTACATCGGCAATTTTTTCTTTTTTGACCTGAGAGTCGAGAGGAAACAAGTCTGTCGCGGAAAGGAGCGAGCTCCAGTATTTGTTTTCAGGGAAAGATGCGAAGCCTGACAGGAAAGCTTTTTTTTCTGTTGGACTGAAGCGGGCGGGCGACGCGACGCCGGATGGACTTATTGAGTTGAATTGCCGGTAAATGTTTTTGCCGCATATTGTGTGATTGTTCCAGCAATGGTTTCTGTCGAGCAGATGATCCACATGTATGCCGTGGTGAGCCAGGATCTTGATCCATAGGCCGGGGAATTTTCCGCTGCCGCACAGAACTATGTTATCTATCCCATGGTGACGCAGCTTCCGGGCGGTTTCTTCAAGCTGTTCAATCAGTGTGATTCTTGCAAAGACTGCCGGCGGTAAGGGTTTCCTGTCTATGAACCCTCGGGCGAAGGAGAAGGGCACGCTGAGGATGCCCTTGAAAAAGCCTTTTATCGCCTTTTCTTTAACGGCCACCATGGCATAGCGTCTTAATGTGTCTACTGTGGCTGCAGGGATGTATTTGTATGGAAAAAACACTGTCCAGGTGTAGATATTGTTTCGGATCAGAAGGTGGATTATTCTATTCATGTCTCTGCCGGTATTGTCTCTGAAATGATGCGCCGCGTCAGGAAGATCGAGAAGCGCTATTCTATAGCCGGCACGTTGAAGTTCAAAAGAAAGGTAGTATTCTTCACCGTAATATATGAAATCTTCCGGGTAGCCGCCTGCTTTTCTGATGGCGCTGGTTCTGAAGCCGCAGGCGCAACCGTGGAATACTGTCGGCAGGAGGCACCCTTCTTCGCCATGGTCGTTGAAAATCCGGAAATTGACTGCGCCTATTGAATGATCGGCATTGAATACATCAACCATTTTCTGAACTGCTTCCGGCTCTATAGATGCGTCGTCATCAAGCATCAGCATGAAAGGGGTTTTTGACCGGGATATGGCGAGGTTTCTGGCAGAAGCGCCCATATTTAGCCCCGGATTTATAATTGTGCATCTGACTCCGTTGATTTTTATGTCGAGTGGGATGTTTTTGGCGGAGTTGTTGACCACAAACAATTCTCCGCCAACATTTTGGAGCGCCGTAGCGGTTGAATGCGCTGTTTGGGCGCATCTCTTCGCGCGGCCGTTGGTCAGAATAACAGCTGTTACAGTTTTTCTGTCGGTTTTATCCATGACGCAATGATATCAAATATCAAGCTTACCTACTCATAAACTATTTTATGAACGTTTATACCATATCAGTAGTGTTCCAACGTTCGTTTGGTATGCACGCGTAATACATTGCTAATGAAAGCTCTACGTCCTCTTCTTACGAGTTGTCGACTTGAAATCCTGCGGAAAAGATATGCGTGTACGAGCACGTGTAC
>CAYTRK010000323.1:0-2677 GCA_964440205.1 uncultured Victivallaceae bacterium | reverse complement strand
ACGCCTACGCCGGCAAGCCCTATGTGAAGCTTGCCTTCACCCTCAGGAACGACGGCTGGTACAGGTACCGGAATGAATATAAGCCTCGCCAGTGGTTATACATGAAATCCTTTACGATCAACGTGCCTGTAACTACAGATACCGACAATATCCCAGAAGCTGTAATGAGCGGCAGGACTTTTCCGTGCGGGCAAGGAATCGACGTTGCCATCACCCAATGGTACAAATTCCCGTACAGGGATTTCCGGGGACAGACGGGAATTCTCACTAAGTTTGGCGCCACCAATGTGGCGGAGCACACAATTGTCGGCGGAATGGCCGGAAAACACCGGGGCTTCTATTCGGTCTGGACAACCAACGGGCAATTGACGCGCGGGCCCGAACACGTTGAAGGCGCGGTCGGGCTTAGATTTGAATCGGGCGCGACGTTGCACATGATCAACCGGCATTTCAGAGAAAACCATCCACGCGGTTTCGCGGTTACTCGAGAGAAAAAATCAAAGGCTCCGACGCTCATGACCTTTCAGATGCTTCCAAAAGGGGGTTGGTGGCCCGAGACGGTGGAGGCATTTAAAGCAAGAACGTACCAGTTTGAAGGTGGAAGGCATAAGACGGCAGCATTACTTCTTGGGTTGTGTTCCCCTACGAATGGGACCCGGATGCTTAATAAACCGCTTATGGCCAGAGCGCCATCCGGCTGGTATCGGGATACAGAGGCGGTATATCCTCTAGCTGATCAATCAGAAGCACACAGGCATTTTGAATCAACTGTTGCCGAAGCTTTTGAGCGTTATGACAGCATGCAGCGGGCGAAGGTAATCACTGAGGTTGGAGATCCCGCCGGGCCGGGTGATTTCGGGCGTGACCATTTCGGGCGTGTTTCGATACCGGCCCTTTATGAACGATATCCCGAGGTTTTCTCAGGATGGATGAATTACGGCGATCTTGTATGGAGTTTCGGCTATTGCTCTCTCTTTTACCGCTGGCCATACAGTATGCTCTCGCAATATCTGCGTCTTGGGGATCGGGAGTTTCTTGACGTCGGCGAGAATATGGCACGGCACCGTTATGACATTGATCAGTATCACGTCATGAACACGAAAACTTATCTGGGGGGATTTCAGCGGTATGAAAAGGGAGAACACGGTCATCTGGCCCGGCAGGTTGCCAATTACGGGAAGAGAGTTGCAAGATGGGAGTTGAATCCAGCCCCAAGCCACACCTGGAACAGAGGTTTGCTTCTGCACTGGGTTCTTACCGGCGACAGGCGTTCCCTTGAGACCGGCCTGATGAATGGCGAAGCCTTTCGGCGCTATTTCTACAAGCAGAAGAAACTCGGCGAGAAAGACATCCTGATTCTCAAACATTTCCGCGTTCCGGCCTGGGCGATGGAAAACTGGCTGGCGCTTTATGAATATACAGGCGAGAAGAAGTATCTGGACTGGTCACAGGAGGTTTTCAAGAAAACTCTTCTTGCCATGGAGCAGAAGAACGGAGCATGCGGACACATACTGAAGGACGGCAGGCAAAGCGCTCAGTACACCGGCTACATGGTCGAGCCGGTATGCCGTCTGCATCACCATACTCAAGATGTTAGAGTAATCGAATTCCTGTGCCGCGTACTTGACTGGCAGCGGGAAGAAGGATGTATCTGGGGTGTCAGCAAGGACGGGCTCTACTATCCGATACGCTGGCGCAGCCACTGGGGTTCGGGCGCCGATCCCGAACCCGGATCCAAGCTTAAACTTGGGTTATGCTCATATTACAGCATGCATTTCGCCGACGGTTACGCCTATCTCTATCGTGTACTGGGCCGTGAAAAAGACATTGAATTCGCCCGTCGGTTGTTCCGCGACATGGTTTTGTATTACTACTACCTGGGGGTCAAAGGCAAAGAACGCAGTCCGATTGGTTACCATTTCGGAGGCGAGATCGCTGATTATACTCCCAAATTTCAGGCATTCACAGGTTCTTATGGGAGCGTCTATTTGCACACCGAGGAGAATAACAGGAAAGAGGTTGAAGAAGACAGGTAAAATAAACTAGAATGATAAAGATGATGAGAAATGCAAGAATTCTTGTTGGTATCGCAGTTTTAGGTATGATGACGGTTTCCTTCGGCAGGGCGGATGATACCCCGCCTTGGGAAACACCCTGTAACGGTCACAATCATTCCGGGGCCGGAACGATTACAAAGGGTGACGCAATTGTTGTAGATGTGTTTATGTATGCTGGGAGCGAAGAACCGGAAGAAGACGATTGGGTGAATATCACAGAAGATTCCGTATCAGATTTAGGTTGTGTCTGTGATAATGGCAAAGTTTATATCAAGGTAAAAGCATCCGATAAGGACAAACATGTGTGCAAATCTATGGACCCACCTTCAAGGGAAGTCTCCAACTATATAAAGAATTCAGCATTGAGCGTTGATGTGGAATCCAGTGACTCAGCATTCACGGCTGAAATTAACTTAAACAGTCCTGAAGGAGACGACGATGTATTCGCTCGCTCATGGACAAAGACTTGGGCCGTTCCCGCTGCTGCGGCAGGCAAGAGCCTGACATTTGAATTCTCCGGAGAAGTAGACGATATACATTGTAACGCGTTTGATAGAAGCTATTCAGGTAGCAGCGTGAAAAGGGATCACCGAAACAGCAAAGACGATACCCATAACATG
>CAYTRK010000322.1:1187-2704 GCA_964440205.1 uncultured Victivallaceae bacterium | reverse complement strand
AGGGTTGAAGCAGCATGCCGAAAACGTTAGTAAGTGCGGCTGTTTCCGGCCCAGTATCAGGACTTATGAGATGGTAGTGATTCGATACCATGTTTCTGTGCCACAACCATATTTTGTTCAGTTCTTACATAGATGTAAAAATCAGCACATGATCCGATTTGATTGTGATCATTGACTGGATACTTGTTGGGAATATGTTTTACAAGTTTCCAACCTGTCTTGTTGTCTATTATCCATTTAGAAAATTTTCGATGCCTCAAGTGCGGCGCTACCATACCCTTTGGATTTTTATCGGTGTCGGAGGAGTAAATGATAACAAATCTTTCAGAAGAATCAAACAACCTGTTCATGTAGTCTATAAAGATGACATCTTCAACAAGGTGATATATCACGTCTAATGATATGGTTAACTCGGCAGATTCGCCGTCATACTCTTCGTTGAGCTTAAAGGTTTTTGTTTCATCATTGGAAAAACGTTTCCGGCACATTGATATTGCAGTAGGGCTAACATCAAACCCGATGTATTTTGGATACTGCGCCAAACTAAGTTGATTACCGTCCCCACATCCATATTCGATTACTGATGCAATCTCATTCTCAAAAACGAATGTGTTCAATATGTCGGCTTTGAACTCGGCAAGTTGGTTGTAAGACCCAGCACCTGAGTTACGACCCGATTTGTACCTGTTTTCCCAATAACTTTCTGACCCTTCAAAGAGTCGTAGAGTATTGACCCACCTGCGGTAAATGCGGCAGGCGAGTAGGCCAAAAAATGGCATGTTCTTTATGATCTGTCTCATGTTTATTTTTTCTCCTAAGGTAGAGTAGACTCTTCATAACCTTTTCCCCTTGGCCGGATTGTCTCACATTAGATTGCCAATGTCACTTAAGGATCTGCGTGCCCGCATGTGATTCATGATTTCTCCGGCCCCCTCGTCAAACCGTCAGTCGGGTTTTCCAGCCGCATCGGTTCCACCTTTAGTAATATCCGTAATACGAATTTGAGATGACCTTCCTCGTGTTCTTATTAATAACCATTGTCGTTGATACTCATATTTGTACTCCTGACACGCTCCTAAGTGCCTGATCTCCACTGCTTTTCCACATCCAAGTTTAGCCTCATGTCAGCGACTATTTCGTTTCCCTGGACACTTCCGCTCCAGAGCTTCGGAAGCTCAACTTGCTCATATCATTGCCGCCAGCAAAAACCATTGATTAGCAGAAAATATTCATTGATATTGTACTATTTGTGGTAAATTCCACAATATTTTTAATATTTAAAACCATTGTAATAGCTTTGCAAAGCATTGCTCCCTGCTTAAGGTTTGGAAAGCGCTGCTGCACAGCCCATCTTCGCTCAGGTAGCTTTTGCAAGACATATAACCCGCTGCAAAAGAGTATAGCAAAGCGTTCTCCAACCTGCTGCCATTGGCGGCGCTGGATCAGGCTGGGCTCCGCCCTCCAACGTGTCAGGCCGTAGGAGGCCCTGCGAAGGCGGAAGCTACCTGAGCGAAGGA
>CAYTRK010000322.1:0-1177 GCA_964440205.1 uncultured Victivallaceae bacterium | reverse complement strand
CGCTCGTACCTCGCTTCACCCTGGGCTACGATACGCCGCCACTACGTGGCTATTTCACCTGTTGACCGGAGCTTCAGCGGAATGATTCGTGTGAGTTCGTCTTCATTCGTGGTTCAAAATCTCCCTTTTTTTCCTTCATCCGTGAAATCCGTGGTTGAAGCCCTTGCCCGTCAATGCTGTAATATACGTCCAACCCAATTTTGCTGAATCGATCAGGTTAAGGGATAGTATTTACAGTATACCTCATGGTAAACTGTTGTGCTGTTTAATCAAAAAACCACATATAGAAAAAACCAAATGCAGAAGGCAAATATGCAAAATAAAGGTTGACCCTGCGAAGCCCCGTATTAAACACTCTCTTTTTTGGACAACTTCCGCTTTTAGACCGCTATTATAGAAAGAATGACTTTGAAACGCTTTCTCAACTTGATGCGTCTCATGCGCGACAAACTGGGGCCATTATGGTGGCACACAGGGCTTCTGCTTGTCTTTATGCGCCTGGGCGATCTGTGTAACCTCTATATCGGGGTCTTTCTGGTGCCCGCTTTTATAGACCAGGAGAAACTTGGCGCGGTACTTCCCTTGACCCGCCTCGCTACCTTCGTTGGCCTGCCTCTACTGATACTCGTGCGAACCAGCATGAAATTCCTGAACGTCTTCTTCGTGCAAAATGAGAGAGGCAAGATAAAACAGCTTCTCAGAGATCTTGCATTCATTTCGATCCTGCTGTCGCTGGTGATAATACTGTACCTGCTCTTTTCCGCTCCCTTTATTCAAACTCGCCTCAAATTCGAAAATCAGCTTATAATCTGGCTTGTTGGAGCTCTTGCTGTAATGAAGTGCTGGGAACCTGTAGCAACAACCTCTGCACAAGGTCTTCGAAAGTTCTACACTCTCACAACGGCGAAGGTCACAAAGCCTATTGTGCGATTGATTGTGGTAGTTCTCCTGATTCAGCAATTTCAACTTGTCGGCTATCTCTCTGCAAGCCTGGCTGCGGGTTTATTTTTCGTTGCAGTCATATTTTTCAGCCTTCGCGGTTTCACTCACGGCGCAATTCTCAGGGAAAGCTACCGCAAGCACTGGAAAGAGATGGCACAATACGTACTTCCTCTCGCTCTTTCGATGGGAGCTTTATCGCTACAACAGCTCCTTGAACCGTGGATTGTGCGGCAAA
>CAYTRK010000321.1:0-2705 GCA_964440205.1 uncultured Victivallaceae bacterium | reverse complement strand
TTTCGGGCACATATAAAGAACCGAATTAACCCACAGATTCTGCTGAGGAGGCTCAATTATGGAGTTATGCCCGCATGATTGCGCGCATGTTATGTTTTCCTTATCCTGTAAATCCAGTTAATCCTGTCCAGTATACCTCTTTTAATAGTCTCAGGCGTTAACTCTTGAACGATATCGAGAATTTGGAGAGACTGTGTGTGTTTGGCAATTTGAGGTATGGCTTTTGGATAATATGACTGAAAACAAAGATGACCGGAAGTGGGACCGGAAATTCTGGCTGCTTTTGGGCGGGATTACAGCTTTTCGGCTCGTAATGGCAGGACAATTCGGGCTCAGCGTTGACGAGTCCCACTATGCCATGTACGCTGAAAAAATTAGCTGGGGATACTTTGACCATCCTCCCATGGTGGGTTTTCTCGGCGCTCTGACAACAGGCTTTGCGGAAAATGCCTTTTTCTACAGGCTCGGCCCGATACTTTGCTGGGTCCTATCTGTAATTATTCTGAGGTCTTTGATTCTCCGGATGTTCGGTAACCGGCGCGAAGTCTTCTGGGCCCTCATCCTTCTCGTGGCCATGCCGGTTCAGAACCTGCTGGGCATAGCCCTTCTTCCTGACGCGCCGCTGAATCTATTCTGGTGTGCAACACTGCTGTTTGCGTGGATCGCTGTAACTGAGAACCGGTGGCGCGACTGGATTCTGGTGGGACTGTTTTTCGGCTGTGCGCTTCTCAGCAAATATCATGCTGTTCTGCTGCCTGCCTGCCTCGCCGGCTATGTGCTGACCTCCCGCAGGAACCGTGGGCTGGTTCTGAGTCCGCGACCCTATATCGCGGGCCTGGTTGGCGCGATTGTTTTTCTGCCCAACGTGATCTGGAATTACAGGCATGACTGGATCTCGTACGCTTATCAGTTAAAACACGGCGGCGGAGATTCGGAATTCGAATTTGAAAAAGTTGCGGAGGTTCTTGGCGGACAGCTTGGAGCTGTTTCGCCCGTGCTGTTTGTGTTGATGATAGTTGCCTGGACAGGAATAATCAGGCGCCGGGGTCCGGGTGAAGCGGAAAGGTTCATGCTCTGGACCAGCCTGCCGGTATTTGTTTTCTTCTGCGGAATTGGTTTTGCGGGCGATACACTCCCGCACTGGCCCGGTGTCGGGTTATGGACCGGCGCTGTCTGTCTTTATCATTTCTTCAGCCTTAAATTCTCCGGAGAGGCAAAAAGCCCAAGGAGATGGAAACGCTGGCTTATCGGCGGGGAAGTTACCGGACTTGCGATTGTCGCCCTGATGTATGCGGCTATTTCATACCCTTTGATAAGCTTCGCCTATGTCAAAGCGAGGCAAGTGTCGCTTGATCTCAATCGCAAGTTCGACTGGGTCAAGCCGCTTGACGAGTTTGAAAGTAAATATGACCCCACCAACGACATGTACGGGTGGGAAGAGGCAGCGAGGCGTGTTGAGCGGGTCCGGTCCGAAATGCCCAGGCCGGATAAGACTTTTGTCTTTGCGCATAGATTCTATTCGGCCAGCCAGATAGGGGTATACCTTGATGACAATACCCGTCTTACATCTCTTTCGTCCAGAGGCAACCAGTACCGGCTCTGGTTCGACGCCGACATGCATGAAGGCTGGGATGCGCTGTTTGTCGATCACGACCGGTACTTCAGGGGACCGGAAAAGTATTCAGATCTCTTCAGAAAAATTGATCAGCAGCCTGTAATTATACGCATCACCAGGGACGGACAGGTATCGCACGTTTTCAGGGTCTACAAGTGTTATGATTTTGCAGGACGCTACAAATGATGACTGCCGATAATATGCTTAACACGGCGCGTAACCATGCTGTGCCGCGTTTTTCTGTGCTGATTCCGACATGGAACAACATGGACTATCTCGATCTTGCATACAGAGGGCTCACAAAAAACAGCGGAATCGAGCACGAAATCATTGTGTTTTTCAATGAGTATAATGATGACTGCCGGCTTTGGGCTGAGAGCAGGGGAGTCCGGCACACGGGTGATAGAGAGAACTCCGGTGTCTGCAATGCTGTCAACCGAGCCGCGGAAATGGCGCAAAACGATTGGATATGCTTCATGAACGACGATATGTACCCTTTGCCTCAGTGGGATACGGCGCTATGGCAGTATGCGGACATTTCCGAGACCATCTGGCTGTCCGGCACTGCCATTGAACCTGGAAAAGCCGCGGATTGCTATATAGGATACCGGGATTACGGACGCACCCCCTCGGAATTCGATGAAGAACGCCTGCTCTCCGAGTACTGCAAACTCAAAAGACCTTACAATGTGGTCAGCACCTGGACGCCCACACTTATCAGGAAGGCGGACTGGGACGCAGTCGGAGGGCTTGACGAGGACTATTTTCCCGGATTCGGAAGCGACCCGGACTTCGCCATGAGGATGTACCGGCACGGTTGTCGGCATTTCATAGGCGTCGGCACGAGCCTGGTTTATCATTTCTCAAGAAGAACCACTTCCAGGTTTGACGACAAGACCCTGGAAGATCCCCGCCGTCTTTTCAAAAAGAAATGGGGTATGTCCCGCAGAAAATTCCTGAAAAAAATCCTTCGAAGGGGCAGGGTAATAGCTCCCTGACCCGCAGCCCCGATTTATCCCCTTCCTTTCGCGACTTTTAGCCCGCATATCTCACAGGATTTCGTAGTGAGAGCGTGAAAAGCGCTGCTGCG
>CAYTRK010000320.1:0-2712 GCA_964440205.1 uncultured Victivallaceae bacterium | reverse complement strand
CAAGAGTTGCGGCTAAGAAAGCGGTTAAGTGTGCGTAGAAGAGTATGAAGAGCGCGGAGTTCACACTTCAAAGCACACTTACCCGACCCGCTTAACCGCCACCCTTACCCGGATACCCTTACCCGACCCCACAACGCTTTATTATACCACAAAGCAGCTTTATATGGCAACGGATGCCCGGGCAAACTCGGCGCGCCTCTGGTGAAAAAACCAAGCGTTCCCCATTTGATGTGGACCATGCCACACATGTTAAAGACTTCGCTCGACGATGTAAACACATCGCGCTACCTCTTAGTGTTACCCAAGGAGCATAACATTGATGCAACATACATGAATCCCTGTCTGAAACGGTCGAGGGAGAAAGACTCGTTGGGGGCATGGACATTGTCTTCGTCAGAGCCGAACCCGGCCAGAATCGGTTCTGCGCCTGACATTTCCGCCAGGCTTGCCACTATCGGGATCGAAGCTCCCTCCCACCTGAAGGCGACATCTTTGTCGCTTAATTCCGACAACACGGCCTTGGCATGTGCAACGAATTTGGAATTGGGGTTTACGCTTAATGCGCCTCCAGCCGTAAGACGGCCCGGAATCTCGAGTTTCATACCGTCGGGAGTTTTTTGCATGAGGTGGTCCGCTATCAGTTGCGCACATTTTTCAGGATCCTGACCAGGCACCAGTCTTGCGCTGATCCGTGCGTCCGCGTGATCCGGGATGACTGTCTTTATGCCCGGCCCGCTGTATCCGCCCGAAACGCCGTTGATATCAATGCTTGGCCTGAACCCGATACGTTCGGCGGGAGTATAATTCTTCTCGCCTGCCGTGGGCGGTATCCCTGTCTCGGAAATATACTGGTCTTCGTTAAAGCCTGCATTGGCAAGTTCCTTTTCCTCATCAGACGGTTCCGCGACATCGTCGTAGAAGCCTTTGATCGCAATACGTCCGGTGTCATCGTGCAGGGTTGCAAGCAGCCTGCATATTTCTGTTGCAGGATTCGGTGCGACGCCTCCGTGAGACCCTGAATGCAGGTCGTGCCCGGGACCTTTAAGTTTCAGCGACATGTGCAATATGCCCCGCAGCCCCATTATTATTGTCGGCGCCCCGGAACTTACTGTGCCCGTATCTGTAACCAGCAGCAGGTCGGCTTTAATATCCTCTCTAAGTTCCGGCAGAGCATCTATGATGCCTTTGCTGCCGAACTCCTCATCTCCCTCAATCAGAACCTTAACGGTGGGCATGAACTCCCCGAGTTTGAGAAGCGACTCCATGGCTTTCAGGGTGTAGAGAATCTGTCCCTTATTGTCCTGGGCGCCCCGGGCATACATCCTGTTGTTTCGGATATTCGGCTCGAAAGGCGGGGTCTCCCATGCGTCGATAGGGTCGACGGGTTGAACATCATAGTGCCCGTAAAAAAGCACGGTAGGGGCGGTGGGCTCACCGGCATGTTTCGCGAAGACCATCGGATGAGATGAGGTCTCTATGATTCGAGAAGAAAAGCCTATAGACTCAAGATGCGAATTCAGCCAACGGGCACACCGCACGCAGCTGTCCGCATGCTCCGGTTCCATGCTTATGCTCGGGAATTCAAGGAACTCTTTCCATTCGGAAAGATATTGTTCAAGGTTCTTGTCAAATACGGCTTCGATCTCTCTGTTCATTATGGCTCCCGTCTTCACTCAAAGTTTGTTGCTTTCTTATTCAGGCACATTCCGCAGAATCAGTATTCCGCTTCTACGTGCGACCATGAAAGCATACAGAGGAGCGGAGAGATTTGCACGATTTATTGCGGGTATGCAGGCTGGGAAGTATTCGTACAAACGTTTGTTTGGCAAGGGCGGTATGCATCCAGGCTTGTGCTGGCATAAACAATGCTTTGTAAAGTGGAACCATGAAGGTGCTTATAGTCGAAGAGGACCGGGACGTTTGTCAGAAGCTCGTTAATGCACTGGAAGGTTCAGGGCACGAAGTTGAGGCCGCTGCGACTGCGAAATATGCGGAAAACAAAGTCAAAGCAGGAACAGAGTTCGATTTCGTCTTTCTCTGCTCTGACATGCCCGACAATGACGCAGTATCTTTTCTGAAAGGCGTTTCCATGCCGAGAAATACAAAGGTTATCGTGATGACCGATAATGTGGACCATAAACTGATTCGGAGCATCTTCAACAACGGCGCTTCCGGATATCTCGTCAAACCATTCTCGGAAGAAGAAGTCATTCGACACCTTTCATTCCACTCCTCACGCTACTCAAAGCTTCCTTGAGTTTGCATCTTTGCGAAAACGGGAAATAAGAATCTGTTTTTTCGCAGTTTTTTTATTTTGGTACGGCTAATGCTTCTAGATATATTAGAAAAAATGGAAAAATCGAAATATGTATGATCAGGAACAAGATAAAAGTTAGACGGAGGATGTCATGTCTGTATTAACCGCCTTAATGGAAGAAAGGGAAGCATGGGCCCGGAGGCAGAATCGGAGAGCAACGTATTGGAGCGTTGTGCGATGGGTGGCGGAGTGGACTATTTTCATAGTACTGCTGTTGCTTGCAATGTACAGAAACGAGGTCATGTCTTTCGTGCGTGAGTTGGGAGGGATTTTCTGAGCGCTCGCGTCCAGGGGCACTCTGTTCAGGCGATGGGCCGGGATTCCCGGCCCATTTCTTTTCCGGGTGTAAACGAAGAAAGTGGGTTGCATGAGAAATTGGCAAGAAATGGAGCTTG
>CAYTRK010000319.1:0-2729 GCA_964440205.1 uncultured Victivallaceae bacterium | reverse complement strand
GGAATGCAATGTGCCGGAATCTCTTCGTCGCATCAGGGACCTGGGGGCAGAACCCGGTATCACGCTTAACCCTGAAACCACTGTGGACCTGGTTTTTCCCGTTTTAACTTTCGTTAGCGAAGTCCTATGTATGAGCGTTCACCCCGGATACGGAGGTCAGTCTTTCATGCCGGTTGTTCTAGAGAAGATCAGGGCCATCCGCGACAAGGCGAAAGAGGTAGGAAACGAAGCCCTTGACATAATGGTCGATGGCGGAATCAATGTTGAAAACGCAGCACGTTGCGCGGCAATGGGCGCAAACGCCTTTGTTGCCGGCACCTCGCTTTACGGCGCCGAGGATATGGCGAAAGAAATCGCACTGATGCGCCGTTCAGCTCAGGAAACTTTCTCCATCTGAGGAATACAGTTACCCCCAATGTCTGACCTTTTACAAATACGGAACTTTTCCATAATTGCCCATATCGATCACGGCAAATCTACACTGGCGGATCGAATGCTGCAGATTACTCATACGGTGGCGGATCGTGAATTCAGGGATCAACTTCTGGACGATATGGATTTGGAGCGGGAACGCGGCATAACAATAAAATCTCACCCGGTGACCATGAAATACAAATCGCGTGACGGCAAGATGTACGAGCTTAACCTGATCGATACGCCGGGGCATGTTGATTTCAGTTATGAAGTATCGCGCAGTCTCTCTGCCTGTGAAGGGGCTCTGCTTATAATAGATGCAGCCCAGGGTGTTGAAGCCCAGACGGTTGCCAACACCTATATGGCTATAGATAAAGACCTTGAAATCATACCTGTTATAAACAAGGTCGACCTTCAGAATGCCAACGTTGACCTTGTTAAGAGCCAGATCGAGGAGGTTCTGGGGCTGGACTCCGCCACGACCTATTGTGTGAGCGCCAAGACCGGACAGGGGGTCAGAGACCTCATGGAGGCGCTGATTGAAAGAGTGCCGCCGCCCGAAGCTCCGTCCGAAGGGCAGAGGATGCAGGCGCTTGTAACCGACTCACAATACGACCTTTTTCGGGGCGTTATTGCTCACGCAAGAGTCTTCTCAGGTACACTGCGCCGGGACAATCGCATCACACTTATGCAGGAAGGAATAGAAACAGAGATCAAGGAGGTTGGCAGATTCTTCCCTAAGCCGAGGGCGGTTGAAAAACTCGATTCCGGTCAGGTTGGATATATTGTCAGCTCCATAAAGGATCCTTTGAGTGTCAAGATAGGCGATACGATAACAGAGACTAAACATCCGGCCGACAAACCTCTGCCGGGATTCAAGGAAATACATCCCGTTGTCTTCAGCGGGGTGTATCCGGTTAACACCGCCGACTACGACCGCTTTAAAGACGGACTCCAGAAGCTTCGGCTCAACGACTCTTCTTTTGTGTATCATCCCGAAACATCCGTGGTTCTGGGTTTTGGATTCAGATGCGGTTTTCTTGGTATGCTGCACATGGAAATAATCTACGAGCGGCTCAGAAGGGAATTCGATCTTGATGTAATAAGCACACAGCCCGCAGTAGAATACCTGATTCATTTGAGCGGCGGGTCGGTGCTCAATATCGATAACCCTCTTATGATGCCGGATCAGACTAAGATCGAGAAGATCGAAGAACCGATGATAAGAGCATATATAATATGCCTTAATCACCAGATAGGCGATATAATGAAGCTTTCGATGGACCGGCGTGGAAGTGTGACAAATACGGAGTCATTGGGTACACAACGTGTTATGCTTACCTGCAGGATGCCGCTTAACGAAGTGCTGACCGACTTTCATGACAACTTGAAAAGTGTCAGCCGTGGCTACGCTTCAATGGACTACGAACATATCGGCTATGAAGCCAGCGATATAGTAAAGCTGGACATATTACTCAATGAGGAAGTAGTTGACGCTTTTTCCATCCTGGTTCACAGGTCGAAAGCGGAATCGCGTGGAAGGCAGATCTGCCAGGCGCTCAAGGAGGCTGTCCCGCAGCACCTTTTTGCTGTGCCTGTCCAGGCTTCGATCGGGAAAAGAATCATTGCAAGAGAAACAATAAAGGCCCTCCGTAAGGACGTCACCGCAAAGCTTTACGGCGGGGATGTAACCAGAAAACGAAAACTTCTTGAAAAACAGAAAGCCGGAAAGAAAAGAATGAAGCAGTTTGGAAAAGTCAACGTACCCCAGGAAGCTTTTCTTTCGGTTATGAAGGCTGGCTAATGAACTATTTCCGCAAACGTCGGATAAGAAAGAACGCAAGGAACCTTGCGCGTCACGCTCGGCATATACTCAACATGCGCGGCGACCTGATACAGAAGGACAGGTTCCGTGAAATTGAAGATGGGGAAAATGCTGTCCGGAGTCTTCTGAAAAAGCGAGCTGACGGCGGAGAAATACAGGAGGCATGCGATACGCTGTTCAAGGCGCTGGAACCCGCCATACCGCAGAAATCAATGCCCGGGTTGAGGGAGAATTTCGAGGTGATCGTGGTGGCTGTCGCCGTGGCTATGGCATTCAGGGCATATTTCTATCAGCCCTTTAAAATACCTACCGGCTCCATGAAGACAACTCTTTACGGTATACATTCGCGTTATAAACCCGAGCCCGACTGGACGGACAAAATGCCGGCAAAATACGTCAAATGGCTTATATACGGTGAATGGTACCGCACAATCAAGGTAACCCGATCAGGGGTCATGCATAAGCCTGAAGAACACCAACAACGCCCGGA
>CAYTRK010000318.1:0-2746 GCA_964440205.1 uncultured Victivallaceae bacterium | reverse complement strand
TGTCTATACGGCTGCTCCGGCGTTTCACCAATTCGCACCCCCGCAGCAGCACTCTCCACGCTCTCGCTAAGAAATTCTGTGAGATATGCGGGCTAAGCATTCCGCCCCCCGGCGCCGAGCGCAACCCTTTCGCTTTTTAATGGCAATACCGCTACGAAAAAAGCAGACTACAACCCAAAGGAGGAATGGATGAACAACCAAACCAGTAAACTTGCCGTGCCTGTCGCCTTCTCATTTATAGTCGCCATGGTCTTCGGGGTTCTGGCTTTCATGTGGTTTAACGGGAACCCGGCCCCCGGCGTCATCTTGTTCGCCGCAATAGGCTTCGGACTTGCGGTGATTCTCGTTATCCAATGGATACTCTCCCGGCTGGCAATGAACCTTCTTTATAGAATAAAGAAACTTGAAGACAGCGTTTCCGGCAACAGAACCAACGAGAGCAGCGGGGAATAAGGCTGATAATCATTTCATGTCGGGAAAGGTCGCGCAGTACTCCTTCCGCTGACATGCTCCGCACTTTGCCCCTGACCAGATAATATCAAACTTGTTCATGGCCTTCTCAACAATGCCTTTGTCCGCAGTTAAGATACCGGCCTCGAAATTCCTTCGATGCTCTCCTTTCGCCCCCATGCCCGCGCCTGTCATGTTCGCGCTCCCTATGTATGCAAGGTCTCCGTCCCTTATGACCATCTTGCAATGCGCGCGGGGACACAACATCATCTCCATTCCTTCAACGAGATTGGGAAATCTGTCGAAATCCCTTCGAAAAGCAGGTCCAGGCTCTTTTGCGTGTATCATCCGAAGCTCAACGCCCTTCTCCGCCAGTTCCGAAAGCACCTTGAGAAACGGAGCCATCTCCCCGCCGGAATGTACATGGAGATCTTTCAAATCCGAAGTTGCAATCCACAGAAAAGCCGACGCCTGCGGTACAGCCTCCAGCACAACACGTTCGTAGGTTTCCCTGTCCTCAACAAAAGAAACATCCGTCATGCAACCACTCCTGAAATCCTGGGTCTTCGGGGCTGACTCCGTCAGCCATTCCGCTCGCCTGCCCTCGGCGAGCGTAAACAAACTCCGCGGTGCCCGCGGGCTCTCATCCCGCCGGCTACAGCCAGACATAGCTGCCCGCGAGCAGACGCGAAACGACTGCAGCGAAGTCTGGCGACAGCCCGACGAAGCTGCCAGCGAGCCCCAGCGAGACGGCTGCAGCGAAGTCTGGCGGAGAGGGCGGGATTCGAACCCGCGGTACGCTTGTGGCGTACACGGCATTTCCAGTGCCGCACCTTCGGCCACTCGGTCACCTCTCCTCTTTTGCATAAAGCGAAGGTCATATATGTGCCATAGTTGGACCGGTTTTGCAAGGCTGTCTATTGATGGAAATAAAAAAAGACGCCAAAGTGTGCGCTTTCATTGACAAGAACCCATAAATTAAGTTAAACAATCACCTTACATGGTTCCCAACATCAGATACGGAGGTTGAATGCATCCACTAGTTAATCATCTCGTGCAACTTCAGGAACTTACACTTGTCAGAGCAGAGCAGAAAGTGCATGGCAACGACCAGCACCTGGGAGATCTGGACAGTTCCATAAAAGAAATGACCAGAGAACTGCCCAAAGAAACACGTGATCTGTTTGAAAAGCTGACCAAAAAGGACGGGATAGTAATAGCTCCGGTATCCGACAGGATTTGCGCAGCATGCGGCATGACGCTGCCGACAAGCCTCATACAGGCAGTCAGACAGGGGCACGAGATAGAAAGCTGCCCGAGTTGTGCAAGAATGCTCTACTACCCGGAATCAGCGCCCAGAAGAGTGGACAAGATGCCGAAACGCTGGGAACCAAGCAAAACCGGCATCTCAAGATTTTCTTCGCATAATCTGATGATCCCGAACCTGGAATCAAAGAATAAAGAAGACGTTATCCGGGAACTTGCATCTAAAATGGAATCCGAAGGCTTCGTCGATAAGGGCGACGAACTCGCCGAGCACGCACTCCAGAGAGAATCCATCCTCAGCACCGCCGTAGACCACGGCCTGGCCTTTCCTCACGTACGCGGCGTAGAGGGCGGGATTACACTCGCTCTCGGTCTGAGCAAGAAAGGGATCAAATTCGGAGCGCCCTCAAACCGTCTTACCCGGACATTCTTTTTTATCGCAATCCCAACGGCTGCAAATGCGTTTTACCTCAAGCTGATTGCCGGCCTCACAGAGACTTTCATGAAGACTGACGCAAGAAAGAAACTGCTGGCCGAAGACGACCCCGAGAAGTTATGGAAGACCTTGGTAAAACTTACCAGGTCTACTGTCAAGTAGAGAACCTGGCGTGGAAAATCCGCGTTTTCTGAGCACAGCTTCAATTCGCGCCAGCAATTCTCGCAAACCGAAAGGCTTGGTAAGATAATCGTCCGCCCCTAGTTTCAGCCCCACAACTTTGTCAATCTCTTCAGTTTTTGCTGTAAGCATAATTATGGGAATTGCCTGTTTCATCCTATACCCGGCACTCGAAATTCGGGAAGCGATGTATATTGCTACAAATACGGAGTTTACATTTTATTGCGCCCCGCCCAAAGAGTGCGGGCGGCCTTCCTGAATTTCAAGCCGCAAGAGGTTGATAAGTCCAAGGAGAAATCGCAGTGACTGGCGCCACAAACTGGACAGGTTAACCCGCATATCTCACAGAATTTCGTAGCGAGAGCGTTGCGGCGGGGGTGCAAATTGGTGAAACGCCGGAGCAGCCGTATAGAC
>CAYTRK010000317.1:0-2747 GCA_964440205.1 uncultured Victivallaceae bacterium | reverse complement strand
ATACCACGGCGACAGCCACGACACAAATGTCAACATGCAAGCCTACTCGGCCAAGATGGACGTGCTTCAGGTGGGCTTGGAAGAAGCCAATGCTGGAAATGAACCTGATATTTCCCCAAAAATATGCATCAACGCTCAAGACGAGTACAAAAAGGCAAAATGGACAGCGGTAGTGAAACCTTCCGGTAATGCGACGGTTATTGTCAAGAGCGGCGACGTTGAAATATCATCAAATTCAGACGGAACTTACGGAACATCTTTATCAAATGTCAGCGATGGAGATGCTGTTTGGGTTAAGATGAAAAGCGGTGCTGCTCGAGGGTACTATGTTTTACAGATTGAGCATGACGAATCACTCGGCTGCAATTACGAGTCTGCGGGCATAGTTTTCAGGTTCGAATTTCACGTAGACGAGGATCCTGTAACAACAAACCCGGAGACTGCTCCTGATATGGATGAAATCTATACGGATTACTTGGCTGACTATGGAGTGGGTACTCCAGCTGAATTTAAGTATAAAAAGCAGGCCCGCGTAAAGGCCAACCCCGCTTTTTCGTGGAACTTCAGGGTGACAACGGAATTTGATCATTCTGTTTACTCAATACAGACTACATATTATGAAGGGTGCAGTGAACTCCCATCGTTTTGGCTCCAAGTGCGAAACAGCACCGAATGGAGAGCGCTTAAGACTTTGTGCTCCGTTGTTGGTGGTCAGGCGATCAACAAGGTTGTCGATGTAATCGATTTTGCACTTTCTCTTGCTGATGATGATGAAGAGTACAACGCATTGGGTACGGGAAAAGAAACTTTTGATGTCGATGGCACTCCCTATGGTCGTGCTGGGCATGAGCATGCGACTACGTCTGTTCCCGTACTGTTAGGGCTGCTTGATGACTGGTGTTTTCCGGCGACTACGAGTGCATGGCCAGGAAGCTCGCCAGTGCAGCCAACTTGGGGGCCACCTCGGATAAAGGAAGATCCCCATCTTGCTGGCGATGGGGGCGCATCGGCTGTTTCCGTGATGGAAATATTTGAATACAGGATTTCCCGCGATATAAATACCGGGTTTGCTTTTCAGTATGGGACAAAAGCCACCTACGGGTGGCAATACGAGGGGTATTCTTATGGTGGCTTCTGCCACTGTTGGCATGCAGGAGGAATCAATGTTGTGACGCCTAAGATGAAAATGCAAGACTGGCGTATAACACCATCGCATTCCTATGAGATTGTCTCGTTGATTCCGTAGATTGAGGGGTGGAAATGAAAGCAAATGGTTTGAGGTGGAGAATGTTTTTCTTCGGGTTACTGTTTTTTATGACGGTAGCGACTTCTTTCGGTGCACAGGAATGGGGACGCGTTGAACTGCTTCTGCCGGGCGGAGAGTCTCTGAGTCGGAAGGTATTGGTTGAGTTCAAGACAAACACATTTGAACGAACTGAAAGTTATAAAAGTGTGTCTTACGATTTCTCTCCAGCGGGGGATAAAGGACGTCAGGCCAATTCTATCTGGCTCTGGCGTTTTATGCCGGACCGGTTGATAGTCAGGAAAGGTAAGGACGGTAAGTGCAACGCCTTGGATTTTGTTATCAATAGAGGCCGGGGTCGGTTGCATTCCGCCAGCTTTATGACGAGCCGCAAAGGCAAACAGTATTTTGATGCTTCCCTTTTGTGCTGCCTGTTAGCTCTTGGCGAAGTTGAGAGTACCTCTTCGGGAAAGCGCAGGCAAGTTGACGGTGAGTTGTTGAGGTCGCTGAGAGAGTGCTCGATCCGAATAGGGTTCAAGGCAGAGAAGGCCGGCGACATGATCGACCCGGTTTTGCAGTACAAGGGGATTAATCTGCTCCAGCCGGCTGAAGATACAGACAAGCCACAACTGTCGTTGCGCCCGGTAGAGTCTGTTGATCGAGAGCCGAAATTATGGTTCGTTGATATGTCAAATGTCCCCTTAGATGGTGGAGTTGGCGGTCGGCGGCAAAGAATCTGGTTTGCCGGAGGTGATACAAGTACCGGGGTTGCATTGGTTATGGACTTAGAGGGTCGAAGCGGCAGGTTTGGAAATGAACTCAAGCCATTTGATTCAAACAGCTGTATACAATTTGTGGCTGCCAATACACCAGAGAGGGCCCTGCGTCTGCTTTCGCATGTTCGTTACGTCTGTACTAATCGATGGAGTCGAGCTGTGGATCCGTTGCCCGAAGACGAGATAAAGAGAAGGTTGCATCGTCCTTCCTGGCTATGGAACGTATGCTGGAAAACAGGCAATAGAATGTTCCGTGGAACGATACAGGATAGTACCGGTCAGATTAGATGGGGTAAACCGAAATTTAAAGAAAGCCGACGAAATTTTAGTTTTGAATGGTTTGAAAAAGGAATGAAAACAAATGACGTGGGCATTGAAGAATATCCACGGCCAGGCGCTATCGAATTAGTGCGTGGCGAGAAAGGCAATCTGACAGGTATCAACATACATGTTAAAGGGGGCAGATTGGCTGGCGATAAGGAATTGGGAGCATTGGCAGATATCTGCATGGGGCTACTGACTGCGATGGGGTGTTTTGAATCTGGAAACACATCGTACGACTATGGCGGAGCAGGACAGTCGGCAGTGAATCATAAACTCGAACTTGAAGAGTGCGAAATACAGGTTCATGCTGGAGGCGCTGATGCCGACAATGGACCTACGGAGGGGGGGGGGTCTGTTAGCACTATGTGGAAAACCTCTTCCCGTGTAAGGTGGGTTCGAGATTA
>CAYTRK010000316.1:0-2754 GCA_964440205.1 uncultured Victivallaceae bacterium | reverse complement strand
CTGTACGCAAGTGTCGACATGGGATACAGAGTCTTCTCCCATACAGATTCGGCTGGACTGGCCTAGTGTCCCTGTAGTTTTTCCCGTTTATACGCGCCCCACGGGTGTTGACTTGTCCGATGGTCTATCAGGAAAGAAAGGTCTTGAAGTCGGGCTGGACATATTTGGAACATGCTTCTTTTTTCTTTCCAGATACGAAGAACTTGTGACACAAGCGAAAGACCCGCACGGCAGATTTCCGGTTAATGAGTCCTTTCAATATAAATCAGGTATGATGCGTCGGGCTATTGTGAACGAATACACTGAAATACTCAGGTCCTGCCTTGCGTGGTTGTGGCCACATCTGGCGAGGCGCTTAAGAGAATTCAGGATATTCCCAACTCACGACCTGGATGTGCCCTGTGCCTTTACTTCTCTGGTGGATGTAGGGCGAAGGTCTCTCGGGGCGCTTCGACGTACAAAAAATCCGATTAGATCGCTCAGGATTTCTGCTACGGGTGTACATGTAGTCTGCGGTAACAGGAATGATCCTTATAACATGTGTGGTAGATTGATGGACATATCAGAAAGCAAGAACAGAAAGTCGGCGTTTTTCTTCAAAGCAGGAGGGAGGACAGCTTACGATACCCCGTATTCATTAGATGAGCCATACGTACATAGTACATTGACGAGTGTGCTTGAGCGCGGGCACGAAGTAGGTTTTCACCCTAGTTATGCTACCCTGGATGATCCGAGCCTGTGGATGAGAGAAAAAAATACTCTGCAGGCGGCAGCAGGAACAAGATTGACAGGCGGCAGGCAACACTACCTTCGTTTCTCGGTACCTGAGACATGGCGACAATGGGAAAAAGGTGGGTTTATGTATGAATCCTCGCTAGGTTACACTTCACAGCCGGGCTTCAGGTGCGGGACTTGTTACCGGTACTCAACTTATGATTTGCTTGCGCGCAAGAAGCTTAATGTAAAAGAATTGCCTCTAATATTTATGGACAGATCTTTCTTCCGGGCAGATGGGAGATCGAGATCCAACGTGGAAACCGCTGTACAGGTAATAGATGAATTAAAAGAAACTTGCCGCGAGTTTGGTGGCGACTTTACATTTCTGTGGCATAACAATCAAGAGCTTGATGACCCGCTCCTGGATGTACTGAAGCACATGTTGACATAACCTTTGGCAGAAGACAGGCCTTTTTGTTGCCAAGCAGATAATTCTTGAGGGGATGTGCTGGATTCTCAAAGAGTGCAGTTGATTCAAGAATGAAATGTTGTTCTACTCGGTCAATTATGCGCAGGAATCTCTGCTTGCGAGCGACCCTTTCACTATCTGTATAGAAAGGGCTAACGCCAAATCCAACGTATCACCTCGAAAGCTTCGGCGTATGTGCTTTCGAATTGAGTGCCCCGCATCCGGGCGAGGCTCCACACGAGGTTCTCATCCAGGTAAGTGCGATGTTTCTGGCTCTCGTATTCATGAAGAGCCCTTATCTTGGTTTCGACATGTTTTTTTTCCAGCCTTACAAAACATCGTGTCGCGAACTCAATGTTGTTCCAAGGTTCCTCGTAGCCGAGAATTGTATGCCACTTAAAGGCCCTGAGTCCTTCATGGGCAATGACCTGGTGATCCTGGTGGATGTCGGTTTGAGAGGGTGCAAAAATAATATCAGGAGCGATGTTTTTTCTAAGATCAACCAGGGCTTGCAGGATATCCTGGCGGTACTGCGGGAAATGCCTGACAGGAAAATCATAAACATGAAGATTATCAGGCTTAATGCCAAGTATTTTCGTTGCTTTTTTGACTTCGATTTCAAGAATATTATCAGGAAACTCAGGTCGCACCGATGTCCTTGCTGTTGAGAATGCGGCATAATGAACATCGCTGCCTTCCTCGATAAAACGGGCAATTGACCCGCCACAGCCGATTTCCCCGTCGTCAGTATGTGGAGCAAGTACCAGTATGCATTGATGGCGATTGTCTTTAATGGCTGTGTCTCTTATATTCATTCGTACCCCATGTGTTCCGGTCTTAGATGGTCAAAACTACACACTTATGGCTATAAGACTTGTGATGCTACCAAATTCCTTTTGCTTTTTGTATGCCCGATTCTATTGCATCAGGAATTTCTGTGCTTCCCTCCCGCAATTGAACAGCACGTCCAACACTGAAAGGTGCGACTCGAATGTCCCCCAAAGCTGTTCATAAACAGGATGCTCGAATTGTGCGTATTCAATGGCAATTGCTGCCTCCTGCAAGCGTTTCTCGTCATTATACTTCTTCCCGCCACCCGTTCCTGAAACATAAATACTGGCTTCCATTCGTCTGCAGCAATCAATGATCAATTCGGTTTTTGAGCCGAAGCAGTGCAGAATGTCCGACAAAAGAACGCAATTAATCTCAATGCCTAGATAGTCTGCAAAAGCCTGGATAAGGGCAATATTGTTATTCACAAACGTCAGATCACGAGCCAGTACACTCGTATACAAATCAAAAACTTCATCAAAGAACTTTGACCTGCTATAGCATCGCTCCACCGTACGGATGTGTTTCTCGCGCCACGATTCATCAGCGTATACAATATCCCGATAGGTTGTCTTACCTTCACGATTCTTCTCCCGACGCACAGGAATTGTGAGGTAAGCGGGTCCATCTGGCGTCTTGATACGATTTCTGGCAGCAAAACTCCCACCCTGTGGATACTGCACCGCATCCAGATAGACGAAAACATCACTACGGGACATTTTGTAGAAAAAACCCAG
>CAYTRK010000315.1:0-2769 GCA_964440205.1 uncultured Victivallaceae bacterium | reverse complement strand
TCGCAGTGGCGCTATCCGCGCTCGCAACAGGAATTTTGTGAGATATGCGGGTTAGTGCTCATTTCGGGGGTTTTCAGTCCGTGCTGCCGAACCTGTAGCCGTCGAGGTCCAGGGTGACGTATTTTATGTTACCGACTTTTGCGGCTTTCTTTACAGCGTCCCTGATATCGATTTGGAGCATTTTCGGCATTTCCTCCTGCTCCGTTTCTATCCGGGCAATGTCACCATGAACGCGGACCCTGATCTGGCGAAAGCCAAGGTCATGAAGCCTCTTCTCGATGCTCTCTACAAGCCGAAGCGACTTAACGTCAAGCCGTTGTCCGGCTGGAAAACGGGTTGCAAGACATGACTGTGAAGGTTGATTCGCGGTCGGAAGCCCCATTTCGGCGGATAAAGCCCGTATCTGCTGCTTCCCTATTCCGCAATCAGCAAGGGGCGTAAGAACCCCTAAGGCTCTTACCGCATCCAGCCCGGGACGGTGCATGCCAAGGTCATCAGCGTTTGTGCCGTCGGCGACATGTTGAAAACTTCGACGTTCAGCTTCCTTTTTGATCAGTTCCAGAATTGCCATTTTGCAGTGATAGCAACGGTCCGAGGCATTGCCGGCAACAGCGGGCAGCTCCATTACATCAAAATTCAGGATTACATGCTCAATTCCTAGAATATGAGCGGTCTCTGACATCAGTTTCGACTCTTCTTCCGGAACCAACGGGGTCTTGACGCTCACAGCCAGAGCCTTGTTTCCAAAAACCTGACGCGCTACCGCCGCAAGAAATGTGCTGTCGACTCCTCCTGAAAAAGCCACAGCCAGACTATCCAGTCGTTTGAGTTCCCTGCGCAACAATTCCATTTTTCTGCCTGTTTCCACGAAGTCCCTTTCCTCCAGCCGCCTTTTTCGTGTTCAATTGCCCGCGCAAGGCTTCGATTTCGCTGGTCATAGCCCTGCCCTTGTTATATTTTGGCTGCACTTATGGATATTTTCTACCAAAAATACTCTTGGAGCAAGTAATCATGCCAGACATATCAGTGGTAGTGCCTTTATACAATGAAGAAGATAACGTCGAGATACTGGTTGAAAAGATTACCGGCGTCTTTGTCAATCTGCCCCAGACCTTTGAAGCGGTTCTTGTTGACGATGGTAGCTCTGACTCCACATGGGCAAAAATGGTTTCAGTTACAAAGGAAATCCCGAATTTTGTCCTGGTGCGACTGCGGAGAAACTTCGGGCAAACCGCGGCCATGAGCGCCGGATTTCGGCATTCCAAAGGTAATATCGTCATCACTATGGACGGCGATCTGCAGAACGATCCCGAAGACATCCCTGCCCTACTCAAAAAACTTGATGAAGGATATGATGTTGTTAACGGCTGGCGCAAAGACCGAAAGGAACCTTTCCTTAGCCGCCGCTTGCCGTCTATGATCGCAAGTTCCATAATAAACAAGGTCAGCAACCTGAATCTCCACGATCACGGATGCACATTGCGGGCATACCGCCGTGAAATCGTCGAAAACCTTTCGCTCTATGGCGAAATGCACCGTTTCATTCCTTCTCTGGCAAGCTGGGTAGGCGGTCGAATCTGCGAAATCCCGGTCAAACACAGCCCTCGCAGATACGGAAAATCCAAGTACGGCATTTCACGCACATTCCGGGTTATGCTTGATCTTATGACGCTTAAGTTCCTACTGAGCTACAGTGCGCACCCTATCCAGGTTTTCGGAAAGATCGGAATGGGTTTCGGCCTTGCGGGATTCGTAATGCTAGCGGTCGTAGTCGGAGGTCACGTGTCATATCTTGCTTTTTCAACAGAATTTGCAGCCGACTTAGTGAAACGCCCCTTCTGGGTAATAGCCCCGTTTATGCTGATCCTTTTCTGCGTTCAGTTTATCAGCATGGGCCTTTTGGCCGAAATACAGATTCGCACTTATCATGAATCCCAGGACAAACCAATATATGTCGTGAAAGAAGTTGTGGACAAGACCGCCGACTGACATTACTGGCGTTCATATCCGGGCAACAAGACCAGACCGGGCTCACCATGGGACTTAACGAGATGTTTCTAATTGCAAATAGCTATTCCCTTCCAATTCTACAGATACTTCGCAATCTTCTGCCACTGTCGGCTCTTGCACTCTTCGTTGCCGGACTTGCTGCCGATTCCATAGTAATTTTGGCAGCATTCCGGAATCGGGACTGGATGCGCAAAGGCGGAGAAAGACTTCGAAAAAGGCCATGGACCCTGCAAATGTCTATGGAAGTCGTTCTGTGGATTCTCCTGGCCTGGGCGGTTATGGCTGCAATAACCCCGCAAGGACAAAATCCTGCGTCGCCCCCCAACGAACTTGATGCTCTTCGTTTCATCCGGGAGACAGTTGTATTGCCTATAGTTCTTCTTGCCGTAGTAGCATGGAAGCTAAGATCAATGCGCGCCTCATGGCGACAGGCGTTCGGACTCCGTGCCTTGCGTCCAGCCTCTTGCCTGAAAAAGAGCATTATCGCCTACCTTGCAGCTATGCCTCCCGCAGCTATAGGCGGATTTTTTGTCATGGAGTGGCTAAAATCCCTGGGGTACGAGATAGAGCTGCAACAGGCAGTGCGTTATCTCGGCCAGCCGGATAACCCGATTTGGTTTACCTTGTACATGGTTTTTCTGACAATTGTTGTAGCTCCTGTCACAGAAGAAATTTTCTTCCGCGGTATTTTGCTGCCCGCAATTCTGAAGCATTGCAGAACGTGGCTGGGTGTCGCCTTCGTTTCGTTGTTCTTTGCCT
>CAYTRK010000314.1:0-2783 GCA_964440205.1 uncultured Victivallaceae bacterium | reverse complement strand
CAGCAACAGGGATACAGGCCATGGCTCCGTGATATTTTGCGGCAAATGCAAACGCTGATAGAACGCCGGCAGCAAAGAAAAGCCATAAAGATCGTCGTTTTTGATGCAACGCAAGAGTTGCGAGAACCGAGACCGTAAAGAGGTCGACCCCGACGTCGCCGCTTGCTGAATGAGTAACCGCGGCTGAAACGGGAGCCAGCGCTACGAGCAAGAGAGTGAAAAGAGAGGTTTCAGGGCCAAGTCCTGTTCTGCGGGCTACGGGATAAAGAAGAAGGAGGGCAATCATTCCATAGAAGACACGCAGGCTTCTTGCCCAGTAATAAAGCCATCCTTCGTGCCAGTCATGTGGTAATGGAGTATCGGGCAGAAATAAATCGTGGAGCGTCTTGACCAGTGGGGTCAGCGTTCTGATAGCCCACTCGTCAACATGGTTCAGGAAGAGGGGGTACCCGTCATAGAACCAGGAGTCGACGTACCAGACATATTCGCCTTTCAAGTAGTGGTCGAGAGCATTGACCTGTTTCGGGACGTCGGGATGGAAGATATAGCCGTCTTCCAGTCCCCGGAAGAGGCCTGCGGAACGAACATAGAAACCAAACAGCAGAATAACTGTGAAAGCGGCAAGTAGAAATGAAGATTTTGAAATTTTCATCATAATTCCCAAATCACTTCCCTGCGCTTGTCTTTCAGTTGAGACGCTGTTTTGGTTTTAAAACGCGTACCGAAGTCCGAAGCCAATCGCATAATTACTGAGCGGCAGATGCGTGGTTCTCTTTAGAATAGTTTCTTCATATCTGGTGATCGTATATGTGTCTTTGATTTTCAGGCTCATATATCTGAAATACAGATCCAGAGCGAGGTTGTCGTGGAACTTCGAGGACAAACCGGCCGTTAAAACAAGTCCGACAGCATTATCAAGGCTCATATTTCTTCTTTTCCCGCCATTTGGCCAATCGGGCGAACCTGCCTCCTTCCACTCAAGATAGCTTTGTTGTGCGTCCTGCCAGGTTTCCCCGTCGAAACCGTGATGCCACCAGTCTTCGTCATCAAAATCGGTTCGCATAAAGGCAAGGCCGATTCCCCCGGAAGGAATCAAAGTTGTGGCATCTTCCCGAGGGCCGAACTCGAAACGATGTCTGCCGAAAAAGGTTACTATCGGGCCGGAGGCTGTTATGTTTCCGTCATTGTGGCCGTCGTAAGAGGTCAGGGTTTCGGCTTCGATACGGTCCCATGTCAGCTCCAACCCCCACTTCGGAGTCATAAGCCAGTCTATGAAAAATTTGTTCGGCAGGTAGTTCTGCTTGGAATTAAGCCAGTCGATTGAACCCAGAAATGAGTCATCTTTTGCATCTACGAGCCAGTAGGAGGTGAGCCTTGTTCCCACTTCTATTCTGTCCTCAATAAATTCTCCGAATTGGTCCAGATTATTCTTCGCCACAGTCTCCCATGTGCGCTTGTCATAAGCTGCGATTCCGTGGTTACGGTCTATGTCGATTGAACGGGACGCCTTCCTTTTTTTCGTGGGAGGACCGCTTTGTGCCTGCGGTTGTGTTACCGGCGGAATTGCGAGTTTGAGCAGGGCTTTTATGTTTGAGGCCGGCACGCGTTGTATGAAATCGCTGAAATAGCCAGAGAAAGATGAACGCACTGATTTGATGATTCGTCTGCTGTCCACGTCTATCAGCGAGGTTGTCAGGGTATAACGCTCGCCCGTATTTGTTATCTGTCCGCAAATTATTTTGTCGGTATTGAGCAGCCTTCCGGCAGCCAGGGCAGCGACAGGAAGCTTTTCGTAATCCGAAAGACGAAATCCCTTCGCTTTGAGTATTTGTTGCGTTCTGTATGTGGACAGGACCTTGTACTTCCCGGTTTTCCGGATTTCTGCCGCGAACCGGCTTGTGAGCAACGAAACCTTCTCGCGGCTGAGACCGTTTTCGGGCATGAAATCCAGTATTGCGCAAGATTGAAGTTTCTCGGTCTCTTGTGAATATGCCGTAGCGAAGCAGCAGCAGGCCAGAGCGGCGGCCAGCGCCCGGCTTTTTATTGCATCGGCAGAGAGAGCCATCATTGGAGTGCGTTATAGAAAGTTTCAGCCATGAGTTGCGCGCCGGATTCGTTTAAGTGCAGGCCGTCCGGGCACAGATACTGTGTATTGCCGGCAAAGGCTTCGTCCATATCCGCCAAAGCGACGTCTTCTTCTGCCGCAAGTCTCCGGATTTCAGGATTCAGCATTGCAATATAGCTGCGCATGTAAGTGTGATAATCGGCAACAGGAGTGAGTGTTGCTATCACGACTTCGGTCTTGCTGGCCTGTGCGGCATCTATAATCTGGCGCAGATTCTCCACAATATAAGACGAGCCGTACCCGTAGATTATGTCGTTGGCGCCGTACAAGACCAGGAGATATCCGGGTTTGTAACGATCCAGTACAGCGTAAACCCGCCCGACGCCGCCTCCGCTTCTTTCGCCGCTTTTTCCCTCGTTGATTACCGTGGCGCCAAGCATACTGGAGAGTCTTGCGGGGTAGGGTCCCGAAAGCGCTGAACCATCTGTTATGCTGTCGCCGAGAGCGACGTACAGGTTCGGATCATTATCCCCGAAATCGTGTCCGCCGCTGTCGCCGTCTTCGCATCCGGAGAGCGCGAAGCAGAAAGTCGCGAGAACGAGTAATAATTGTTTTGTCACGGGCTATGAGTCCTTCCGGATATTTGTGAAATCAGCCGTATATAATAATAGAGCCGGGCAAATTCAAGCAAATCTTTTTTATGGTCTATTCGTGTAAG
>CAYTRK010000313.1:0-2785 GCA_964440205.1 uncultured Victivallaceae bacterium | reverse complement strand
CAGCTGTTTTTAAGCGAAAAAATCGATTTGTGAATGGCTATCTCGGAAACTCCTGTTAATGAACGATAATCGTTTGTGTAAGAAAATACAAATCTTCTGACAGAAGAACTGTTCCCGGAAACCTGCCAAATAGCGTCAGGAACGTGGAGTTGCAAGTGATGTGGACTCATTACAGTCTGTTCAAATCTCTTTGGTATAAATTGCGACTTCACGAGGTTAACCAGTGAAAAACACGGGTACAAAAGCGGGTATTCGCGATCTTTATAAACAACCTTGCTTTATGTATAGTATTGAATATAAATGATAAATAAGATTTTCTGTGATTCCTGGTTTCACATTAAAAGCGGTTACAGGTTTTGTTCTGTAACCGCTTTTTGCGTTTGGCGAAGGAGCGAAGACGCGTGAAGGCCTTTGGTGTAAGGATTCTTCTAAACCAGACCCGACACCCTTGAACCGGAACCGATGGCTCCTAGCTGCCCGGCAGTCCCGTGCCGCGACTCATGATCTCGATATAACCCGCGTAGCTGAACAGGCGGTTGCGCTTCTGTGCGGTCAGCTCGTTCACGATGCCCAGGTGTTCCAGGTGGCCAAATGCCTTGTTGATCGTTGCCGCAGTGAGCCCGGTCTTCTTAACCAGTGACCCCGCTGTGGCGATGGGATGCTCCATGAGTGCCCGGTGAACCTGCAGCGCCGATGCTGCAGCCCGGCCAAGGCCGTTTATTTTGTCGCGGTCCTGTTTGGCCAGATCCAGAAGCTGCTGCGCCGTTTCCACCGCCTGGCCGGCAGTGACGATGATCGCCTCGGCGAAGAAATCCAACCACGCTTCCCAGTCACCTGTCAGGCGGACGTTGTTGAGCAACTCGTAATAATACTGCCGGTGCGTCTTGAAGTAGAGGCTCAGGTAGAGCATCGGTTCCCGCAGCACCTTTTTCTCGCACAGCAGCAGCGTGATCAACAAGCGCCCCAGACGGCCGTTACCATCGAGGAAGGGGTGGATGGTCTCGAACTGCACATGGGCCAAGGCCGCTTTGAGCAAGACCGGGGTAGGTTCCGGCTGGTCATGGAGAAAAAGCTCCAGTTTGCCCATGCACTCGAGCACCGCTTCCGCCGGGGGTGGGACAAAGGCAGCGTTTCCCGGCCTGGTACCGCCGATCCAGTTCTGGCTCCGCCGAAACTCACCCGGAGTCTGATTGCTGCCTCGGCCTTTGGTCAATAACACGCCGTGGATCTCCCGAAACAGCCGGAGCGATAGCGGCAGGCCTGCCTTCATCAGACGCAGGCCATGGTCGAGAGCGGCGACATAGTTACTGACCTCCCGTACGTCATCAAGCGGGACACCTGGCTGCTGGTTCAACTCGAACAGCAGCAGGTCCGACAACGACGACTGCGTTCCCTCGATCATGGAAGAAAGCACCGCTTCTTTGCGAACGTACATATAGAGAAACAGCGAGGTGTCCGGCAACAGCGTCGAGACGCCATCCAGCCGTCCGAGCGCCAGCAGCGCCTCATCGAACCTGCGGCGCAGCTCCGGCGTCCATTCGATGGGTGGCAGCGGCGGCAGCGGGGAGGGAACAAAGGCCTGAACCGTGTCACCTACCGTCGAAATGGTCACGTATCTGCCTTGCAGTTCTCGCTTCATCCTGTCTCCCGTGAAACTAAAACAAGAGCTGCTCTTATTTTACATTTAAGTCATATCATAAAACAAAGTACCCGGGAAAGAAAGGTGAAGTTGCAGAGTTCACTCCCTCGACACGCCAGCAACCCTATTCCGCCAGCTTTCGGTATTCCTCACGGTAGCGTTTCGCCCACCAGGCGAGGTAATGCTCGGTAGTGTGCAAAAAGTTCTGCAAAAAGGAAAGGACCATAGCATGTGGTTATTAGTCCATAATCACATCTCCAGAGGAGGAGTAAGCCATGGTCCAATCGAAATCTATCGTAAACTTGTCGGATGTGAAAGGTCTTTTGCATGAGAACCGGGATTTGCTCAAGACCCTGATCGAAGAGATGGTTCAGGAAACGCTTGAGGCAGAGATGGAAGAGGCTCTTGGATCACGGAAAAGTGAGCGGACCGAAGAACGGGTCGGCTACCGCAGCGGGTATTATAACCGTACACTGATCACGCGGGTCGGCAAGCTGAAGTTGCGGGTGCCCCAGGGTCGTCAGTGTCGATTTGCCACTGAACTCTTCGTGCGTTATCAGCGCAAAGGCCTTGGTAGTCGCTCTGGCCGAGATGTACATCCAGGGTGTTCAACGCGCAAGGTCAAGGTGCTTACGGAACAGCTGTGCGGCCACAGTTTTTCTGCCAGCTCGATCAGCGTAATTGTCAAGCGTCTGGACAGTCAGCTGCAGGAATTTGCCCGTCGACCGCTGGAGGAAGCCTATGCATACCTGATCGTCGATGCGCGCTATGAGAAGGGCCGGAAGAGCGGCACTCCAAGGGTTGCCAGCGGTATTGCACGGTCCATTCTTACACAAGCCTGAATCAATCGACTGCTCTTTTTCCCAGACATGATTAGGAGCATCTTGAAGCAGCCAGAATTGCTTGGAAGGACCGGTAAAAAAGGATGGGTCTTTGGAAATTAATGATTGGTAGCAAGAGCTTGCGGAAATGCCATGGACAACTTGCAAAGCGATGGCCTATCATTGTCATGCAACACGAGCCAATATTCGCGTCGGCAGGTCATCCCACCGACCGAAGTGGAACGGCCTGCCGTTGTGTCCGGCTCCGATAAGCTCCTGTAACTTTTATTCCATGGCGTTACGCAGGTTTTCGTCGAGTTTTGCA
>CAYTRK010000312.1:0-2789 GCA_964440205.1 uncultured Victivallaceae bacterium | reverse complement strand
CCATGCAACACCTCTTCACCTACGGGCTGAAAGGCGAAAAAACCAAAATGACCGAGTTTGGGGCCGTTCCATCAAATTGGCGGACTGAACTTTTGGGAAACTGTTGCACGGTACAAACTGGCATTGCCAAGGGTAGACAAATCGCCGACCATGAAGCACTGGAACTGCCGTATCTTCGTGTGGCAAACGTGCAGGATGGTCATCTTGACTTAAGTGAGATTAAAACGATTCGTGTCAGACAATCTGAAAAGAAACGCTACTCCCTTCAAGATGGCGATGTGGTACTTACGGAAGGCGGGGATTTTGACAAGCTCGGCCGCGGATTCGTCTGGGAAGGCCAAATTCACGATTGCGTACACCAAAATCATGTATTTGCCGTTCGTGTCAACCAAAAGCTCTTAAGACCACATTTCTTGGCATATCTCGCGCAAAGTCCATATGGTAAGGCATACTTTCTACAGGTTGCCCACAAGACTACAAATCTAGCGTGCATAAACACAACAAAGCTCAAAGGACTACCGGTGCCTATCCCCGAGAAGGCTGAGCAAAAAGAGATCGTCGAAAACCTCGGAGAGGTGGACGCGAAAGCAAGCGCCCACCAATCCCAAAAAGCCACCCTTCAATCCCTCTTCAAAACAACACTCAACAAGCTAATGACCGGAGATCTTCGGGTTCATGATCTGGATATTGACGTGAAGGAGGTGGAATGATGCAGAATAAGCCTGACGAGAACTTGCTGATCGGCGCTATACCTGAAGTGGAAGAAGCAAAATACAAAGCAGAAGGCACATTTAAAGCTGTCTACAAAGCAAAAATCAGAGGAGAAAGAGAGGCCTTGAAGCTCATCTGGCTACCCGAGGAAAACGATCAAATAGAAGCCCGATCTGAAATCGCGGCACGGGTTTCTCGCGAGATTGAATCCCTTGATAAATTATCATGCCCGTATGTTGTTCGGCTAGGATCTCTTTCGCCCAGAGAAGTGGAGATAGAAGGACATGAGTACCTGGCATACAGTGAAGAGTATCTGGATGGACCAAACCTGTTGGAAAAAATACGCGCTAAACATCGGCCAAACCTTAAAGAGTGCGCTTTTGTCATGCTCTGCCTTGTAGACGTAATCAACGATATGAAGGCCCATGGCCTCATACACCGTGACATTAAGCCCGGAAACATCGTGAACGCTAACATCGAAGAGCGCCCATACGTTATTCTTGATCTTGGCGTAGCCTTCAAACTACAAAGTACAGGAATCACGATGAATCCAGATATGCGACAAGGCACGTTGCCTTACATGGCCCCGGAAATGTTCGAGCCCCGTTTTCGGGAGCTTCTTGATTATCGAAGTGATCTGTATTCTGCTGCGGTCTCTGTCTACCACTATGCAGCAAGCGTTCATCCGATAGCCCGGCGTGGAGAGGATGATTTCACGACTATGTATCGCATTGCCACTATGAAACCTCAGCCGTTGAGAATTCATCGGCCAGATCTGCCGACAGGATTCTGCGGCGCAATTGATAGCTTGATTCGCAAGAAACCAGCGCTGCGCCCATGCAATCTTGCATCACTGAAGAAACAAATGGAGGACCTGCTATGAAACTGTACGCGCAGCACGGACATGCCCCGGCTGATAAGATGACCCGCGGCGCATCAAATGAACTGATCAATGGCGTGATATTAAGTCCTCGCTACTTGAAGTATGAGAACACGCCGAATACAATTGATGAACTAAGGCAAGTAAAATCGGATCTCGATATCCTTCTAGATCCGGAATTTTATGCCACCCGCTATGTCGGCACACCCAATTGCCAACTTCGGTACCTTTCAGAATGGCCGCACTTCAACCCCAAAACCAGAAACGAGCTGCTTGTTGGTACGACAGGCATCGACGCAGTACTAAGGGAGAGCTACGAGCTTCAAGTCGAACTTGGATGCACTGGAATTGTGGCGCCAAACATTTACGTGGGGAATTCACTCGATTCAATAGAAGCAGCAATTGCAATTGCCTTTATCAATCGAGCACAGCTTGTGGCTAATGAAATGGGCATTACTAAGCCGGTTTACGCGACAGTGGCTTTGGGACGTGACACAGTTTTAAATCGACGCAACTTTGAAGCCTTTTTGAACACCATAACAGCAATGGACACTCTGCCTTCTGGCGCATATGTGCTTGTTGGCGGTGGTCCTGCTGATGAACGTGTCGGAACGGTGCGTTCAGAGATCATAGTTCCCGAGGTCATAGCTGGTTGGATGTTGCTTAACTACAGCCTATCTTTGAACGGCCTCAATGTTATCAATGGTTCATCTGACATCTTGACCCCATGGCTGGGAGTTGCGGGGGCATATGCCGGGGCTACGGGGTGGTGGTCAAATCTACAGGTTTTTGCAATGGGGCGTTACGTTCGAAGCGCTGGCGGAGGGCAATTGCCACGCGTACGTTACTTGAGTACAGCACTTCTCAACCGAATAACGATCAATGAACGAGAAGCATTCACAGAGGTTGTGCCGGAGATCATGAACGGGTTGCCTTCGGATGGTGCTTATGAAGGCAGAGAGCCCAGTAGAACCGATGAAATGCTTCAAACATGGGATGCCATTACCGCACTTGTGGAAGACACCACAACAGACAACATGAACGAAGGATTAAACATGCTGAAACAACGCACAGTTCGAGCCCATGAGTTGTACGATCAACTCCAGTCACATGGGTTTTCAGAGCAATATGAAGGGAATGTGGAGTACTTGGATGCCCTGAACGCCAGCGTCAGGATCTTTGAAGAACTGGCAGAACT
>CAYTRK010000311.1:0-2808 GCA_964440205.1 uncultured Victivallaceae bacterium | reverse complement strand
TATAGTCTACTGGAAGCATGCTTGAACCATCCATGAAATTCAGAAATGCGAACTCGGTCGGTATAGCGCCTGCGTAAATGAAATGCCGCCCTTCCAGAAGAATCCCGGCATTTCCAATGTCTTCTTTAGACAACCCCAGACTGTTGCTGACGCTCTCGGCTAAAAGCATCCCATCACCTTCCAACAGTTCAACATCAGCATCATCCTGCAAAATCTTCCGAAGGTGCGGCTGCATCTTTATGTCCCTTATATCAATCCCAATGGCAGCAGATATTATAACGCTTTTCTCGCCGTCTGAGGTCGAGACCATCCGATCGACCGAACCGCCCTTTTGCATCGCGCTGCTAATGTCGCTGGCCTCGGGAGAAAGCCAGTAGCGAGGCACAACCTCCGCAGTACCCTTCATATAACCCGTAAGAGAGCCATTCACATCTTCCTTTATGGGATTCCATAGCGGATTATGAACAAGCACACGCGAAGGGGTATAACGCATCGGCCCGACATAAGTGCGTCGATTGCCCCAGCTACTGCCGAAAGACGCAAAACTTAAAATAGTGAACGTCAAAAGAACAACAGTAATACATGTCAGAAGCGTTCGCAATGGCCGCCTGCGCATAGTAGATATACCCATAGCGATTGCCGCAGTCATGGTGCTGAGCCGGGATACATCCATGCTGTGCGCCGACGCGCTTACACCCTGCATCTTTTTTATCTCGCTTTCAAGCTTTCTGGTCATAATAAAAATAACCATTGTGCTAAGCAGTATAATCGCGAATGCCAGAAAAATAATTAAAGGCGTTGCCGCAAGCTTGAATGCCGGATTAACAAGATAAAGAAGCCCGAAAGTTACAAGAAAAAAGCAGGCAAACCAACCGATCTGCTTGTAAATGTTAGGCGTTCCTATCAATAACCGTTCCATGCTGTAGGCGAACGGTATCGCAAGCACCAGAAGGAACACGACTGCAGTCACCAGGTCGTTCATCACTCCGATAAGCGGATCATATACTCGTCGAGACAGTGAGGACGAACCCTCCAGCATTCCCATATAACGGCTTGAATCCTTCTGAGACTTCGCATCGGCGTTAAGGTCCGAGGCGGAACCATGAATTACTTCCAGTGATTCCTGCCCAATCTTATTTTCGCGCAGCAGGTTCAGACGGTACTCATTGAGAGTATAAAGATCCTCAGCAGTCGTACGCGAGGCAACGGGATGACTGAAAGGATCGGCAAGGCTGTATCCTGCTCCCTGGTATGCATCCTTTGTTGGAGCGTTTCTAAGAAGCACCGCCCCATAAGGATTGAAGAGCTTCACGCCCTTGGCATAAAGCGGAGAAAACAGTGTCAGGATAGTATCCTGTTCACAGAGCAGGTGTCTGTCGTTCCCTAATTCAGCGGTAGAAGATGCCCGCATAACAGTTGTAGCGACTAGACGATCGTAGCCGTAGCCAACCATTGTGAAAGGCTTCACATTGGCAATCTCAACAGGTACGTTTTGGTTGATCTTGCCCGCGCTCATGGATTTTTTGGTCGTACACGCCAGTATGATACCCTCTGCCTTGGCTCCCCTGGCGCGGATGAATTTCTCCATTACTTCACCAGCGTCGAACCTGACCGCAAAGTAACCGGGAAAAATCCCTCCTTTCTGATATTCACGCGAAATAGGCGGCAACTCGAATATCCCGTCTGACTGGCTCATTCTCACAATAGGCCATGAAAACCCGGGCGGCACTTTATCCAGAACCCCGGTGCTCCATGCCGAACTCGCCGAACTTTTGCGCGCAAAAAGAGCTACTACCGCACCCGGCACAGAAGCGCTACGCATAGGATCACCTACATCCGACTGCTTGATAGTATGTCCAAATCTGCGAGTCTTTGACCATCTTGCTTCGTTGTAGAAAACTCTAATACGAATAAAGTACGGCCTGCTGAGTTCTTCTTTCTCGATAAAGTGACTCAGAAAGGCCGCAATTCCCCGCGACTGGGCATGCATGGCCCCAACATCAAGATTTTCCACCGTGTCTGACGGCAAACCATGCCTACTCAATGGATCAAACACTGTGTTTAAAGACATATTGAAACGCGAGAACATGCCGGCAATTACTCCGCTATCCGTGTGAAGCCCGGGCGTAAACATTCTGCTTGACGGATACATGGTTGAAACCGATCTCAAGTCCAACCCTTGCTTGTCAGACTCCGGAAGTTCCCCGGCCACATCCCGTATAGTCCGATAGAGTATGGTCCTGTAGTTACCTTCCTCATCTTCAGTAAAGAATGGCATGCTGTCATCGCCATGTGCGAAACACCACCTCTCACGGGCATCACCAAGATTAAGACTCAGGTGAAGAACAACATCACTCTTTTCTCTTCCAATCTCTTCAACGAGTCGAAGCGACTGAGCGCAGTGTTTCTTCGTGCGCGCAAGCTCTTTCTGACGCTTGTGTCCCAAGTTACGCGCGTATTCCACAACACTGTCAAGATTCCTGAACAGCGACTCCACAAAATATTCACGCTTCTTTATTCTTTTTTCCGGATCAGGATCAGTTATGAGTTCCTTTGCAAGGACTTTGACCTCTGAGCGACTGCCCGGCCGTCCCTGTTCGCTAAGGAATCGAAGTATCGAGTTCCATGCCAGATCTTCCATCGCCAGGCGGTCAATTTCCCCGAGTTCGCCGGTATCCGGCTTGAGATCCTCCATTTCACGACGTATCTTCTCCTTATCCGCGTCAAGGTCATCGAGACGGCTCTTTAGATTTCTGTATCGCACACGAAGAGGGGCAAGTTCCTGCATTGTTACGTTTCCGAGAGTCA
>CAYTRK010000310.1:0-2814 GCA_964440205.1 uncultured Victivallaceae bacterium | reverse complement strand
GATACGAAGTTGTCGCCAATGTTGACGAACAAGAAGATGTTGCCCTTACCATGGCGGCAGGAAAATTCACCCGTGAAACCTTTATTAGGTGGCTTCAAGAGCACACAACAAAAATTTGAACTTTCAAAAAATAGCTGCGCAAATTTTTGAAGGTTAAATTAACGTTATCCTAAAAAGAACAAGAACCATGTTGCAGGAGGTCACACAAACACAACAGTTCTCAGGCGAGCCATTTCGTCGCTGGTTTTCCGACAGTATGTTCGACCTAATCGTATGGTATGCCCCTGATAACAAAATCTCCGGATTCCAGCTTTGTTATAACAAGCGTGCAGACGAACATGCTTTAACATGGAATAAAGACACAGGTTTCTCACACAACAAAATTGATGATGGTGAAAGCCGTAGCGGACGACATAAGATTACCCCCGTTCTTGTTCCTGACGGAACATTTAATAAGGACAATGTCCTTGCTTTATTTCAGGAAGAAAGCAAAGCGCTTGATTCGGATCTAGTTGAGATTGTAACAAAGACAATAAAGAAGTATCCTCAGGGAAAAGATTAAGGATAACAAACGGATCAACCATATTTTTTAAATCGCGGTGATTTAAAAAAATGGTTATGATCGACGTTCGACTTGGAGATTATGAAGGTCAGAAAAAAGACAACCCGATTAGCCAAGGCTCACTTGTTCGCAATCTTTGCATCGTTCCTTATGCCAACAACTGCCCTGCATGCAGATACGTTCTACGTCTCACCAGGCGAAGACATTCAGACGGTGATCGACGGAGCAGCTGACGGAGACACCGTTCTCCTGCAACCCGGGGCGCATGTCCTCACTTCGGAGATATCTATCACGAATGGCATCACGCTGGGAAGCGTAGCATCTCATACCAATACGATTGTTGATGGAAGCAATACAACTCGGTGCCTTTACATCAACCACGCAAACTGCGTGATAGATGATCTAAAGATAACCCGAGGATATACAACCAACCAATCCGGCGCAGGTGTGTACTGTGCATCAGGTATTGTCCAGAATTGCCTTATCACAAGCAATGCTGTGGCTTACAACGGAGACGAGTACGTTGGCGGGGGAGCGTACTGTACGGATTCTGGCATCCTCAGCAACTGCGTTATTCGAGGGAACACCGCAAGCTACGCGGGAGGTACTTGTTGTAACAACCAAGCCATGATTCGGGATTGCTGGATTGGCTACAATACGGCTACCAATTACGGTGGTGGAGTCTACTGCCGTGCCACGGTGCAGAATTGTGTGATCGTCAGCAACTCTGCCTCAAACGGCGGGGGCGTTTACTGCTCCCAAGGCGTTGTTCGGGATTGTACCATAAACAGCAATTCAGCGTCCGGCTACGGCGGTGGGGTATACTGCCGTAGCCTCGTGGAGAACTGCACCATAATCAGGAACTCGGCTGCCTCAGATGGGGGTGGCTCCTATTGTTACGCAGGAGGCGTTTTCAGATTCTGTACCATATACCTGAATTCTGCCCCGAAAAATGCTGACTGGGACAGCTCCGGAAAGTATGAGCAATGCTCTTCCGCGCCGGCACCAGACGGCATTGAGAACATGCTGATCACAGGATTCGATGAGACTAACTCCGTTGTAGATATATCCCCCGTGAGTGACGAAGGCTATGCCTTTCACTATTGGGAAATTGACGGTTTCTACGAAGGAACGAATGTACCCTTCTCTCAGTGCATTGATCCGCCCAGAAGAATAAAACCTATCTTCATACCGGAAATGAGTTCTTCCACACAGACGTTTGAGAATGCAAAGGGTGCCGAATATGATGGTGGTTGGGTAGAAGGTGGCTTCTTCTTTCAGACGCCTCAAGGAATCGTACGCAGAACTTACACCTCGACACACTACCCTTATAACGATGGGACGTTCCTTCCATTCATGTCGTCCTATGAGCCCTTGGTAATCACAAATATACACGGCATTGCCTTCGCATTGTCAACCGTGGATCTTGCCGAATACAGCACCGTTTTCAGCGTGTACCAAGTGCCATTTGTGGGCCACTGTGTCGATGGCTCGACGGTCAACACCACGTTTTATCTGGACGGAATGATAAATGGAGACACGCACGACTATCAGCGTTTCGTTTTCCCTTCATCCTTTACAAATCTTGTATTAGTGGAAGTGCCGGAAACGGGATACTCCATGGACAATCTCGTTATTCTGTTAGCCAATGCCGATGATACGGACGCCGATGGCATGGACGACAAATGGGAGATATCATACTTCGGCCATCGCTCGTTCGACGGAACTGGTGATTTTGATGGAGATCGGTCAAGGGATGGAGATGAGTTTGTTGCCGGGACAAACCCGACGAATATGAATGACTGCTTTATTATAAATTCTGCTGCCACCGAGACTAACGAGTTGTTCGTGATGTATTGGCAAAGCGTCACTGGAAGAGTTTACTCGGTATTCAGCACTACCAATCTTCTTTGCGCGTGGACAAATACTTATTCATGTCCGGGGGACGGCTTCTTGATGAGTTACACAAACATCGACAACACTGCTGATAGCGTGTTCTTCCGACTGGGAGTTGAGCTGGAGTAGCCAGTTGTTTTGCGAATGAAGAAAGAGAAGTTCAACAACGAAATGCAGGTTACAAAATGATCCGCGCGTTGCGCTCCATTCTCAACGTTTCATCGGCAACGTTCTCCTCAAAGAAAGAGTTGCGAACAACGTTGTCTTGAGCCAATACATCTGCTATTCTTTTAATATGAAAATTGACAGATCCAAACTATCAATCGTCGATCTAAAGGATTCGTCCGACATTTTAT
>CAYTRK010000309.1:0-2815 GCA_964440205.1 uncultured Victivallaceae bacterium | reverse complement strand
GGCTATGCTTGGACCTGGCCATCATCTGATCTTTCAGGGAGCGCATCGGGCGATACATTTACTTACAATCCGAGCAATTCCACCCCGGGAACCTATGTCGTGGAATGCGCATCTTCCAGCCTGACAAGCTGTTCCGATACGTGCATAGTAACTGTTGTAAACGTTGACTTCGATATTGATCATGTCTGTACCACAGCCATACACTCCGCTTCGCATGACGTGGCAGTGACAGTGACGCCGCATCCTCCCGGCACAACTATAGATTTGGAAGTCAAGCGCATTGATGGCGCAACTGGTGCAGCCATATTTACCAATAGCAACTCAAGTACCATAACGATTTCAGGATCAACGAACCTGACGGTGCTGGGCACGGCGTCCAGTGATGTTGTCAGCAATATGGTGATGGAAGCAAAGCTGGGCACATGCGTGTGCACCTCAAATCTGTTCACAGTTGTGGATGTAGAGGAACTGGCGATAACGGAACTGGAGCACGGTGGCACGACGAACGACGTAACGCAAACTGACGAAACGAACATGCTCTATGTCTGCCAGACATCAAACGGCACGGCGAAGGTAAGCCTGGATTGTGATTGGGTGCCGACAGGAGTGGAGAGTAATAACTTCTGGTGGGAGATTCGGACATTGGCGGATGGCGCTGCACCGGAATGGGGAGCCACGCAGACGGATGATTTTGAGGATGATCCCGCAACAAACCTGATCTGGAAGGCGTCCAACGCGACCGGCGGCACGACGAATCGTGAGTTCCTGATTCGTTCGTGGTTCGATTGCGACGAGGATGGAGCCTACACGAATACCGAACCACATCGCATCGTGCATGTAACCATCATTAAAGTAGACATCACAGGTTTCACCGATAGCAACGTTTGGGCACGCCATCCGGACTGTCAGACAAACATGCATCAGACCACATGTCTTGCGGATATCCAGCCGTCTGGTTTCGATATTCTCTACAGCCTTGAGGGGGCGACCTTTGGTGCCACAATCAATGCGACCAATGGGGTCATCACCCCGGGCGTGACCAACAGCGGAGTTCTCACGGTTCGTGCATCTGCGGCAGTTCTGACGAACTGCTATGACGAAACGAATCTTACCGTTCATGCGGTTCCAGTTTCTTGGGCAAGTTGCAGCATCACCCACACGAACACTGTGGACGAATACGGGGGAGGCTGGACACATACCTTCAGTAGCTCTGGCGGGAGTCTTGCAGACGTGTATGTTCGGGAGGCAGTCTCCAATGTGCCTCCGGATACTTTCGGCTGGGGCACGTATTATGACAGCTCACCCTCGCCACTGAACGAGTGGGTTTTGGACTCGGGCGGCACGATGACCACGAACTCCACGATCAGTAGCGACATGGATATGTACTGGACGTGGCGCGACCATATTGATGCGAACGATTTTACGAACTTCCCTCAGTCTGCCTCTCACAATCAATGGTACTACTGGAACTGTCCGAAATGCTACGACGACCGCCGGTTCACTGGTCCTCATGAGATCATAGTCGAGCTCTACGAACAGTTCCCCGGTCTCGGACCGCCGTACAAAGTCATGACTGAGGCTTACGGGTACGCAGTTATCGATGCGTATACAGGGCCATAGCGGTGAAGGGAGATGACTATCAATGAATGGAACTACCACGTTATGCGCAGGCATAGGAACAGCCGTCCTTCTGGTCGTGGGAGCCATGGGCAAAGACACACGCGCTACGCCGGTGTTGAATGATGCGCCGCTCCCAAGAATAGCGACAGAGCTTGCAGAGGCATTTGGAAGAGCAGTGTCTTTCGAAGACCGAAGGCCTGTGGGCCGCGGACAAGACGCGACACCACAACCGGCTTTCAGCGAGCTGCGCGCATCACTCAAAGCAGATTATACTACCCTCACGGGGAGCCTTGCGCGTGTATCTCAATCTGTTCATGGCGCGTGTTGGAGCATTGATCCGGTCACGGGAATGGCAAATCTTCACCCAACGACCAACGGATGGTGCGAGTGGATCTTGCCAGCCAAGGATATAGAAGGAAAGACCTTCAGGGAAATACTGATTGAAGATGATCTGTTGGGGTTACGCGAGCATGGCATCAGGTTCTCCGTAGGACGAGGCAGTCACTCTTGGCTGAACAAGAAGGTGTCTTTGCGCATCCGCCAGGGAATGAGCGCGAGAAATGCACTCAATGTTCTCTGTGCGTTGTTCCCTCCAGGTATGCGTTGGCAGGTGATGACCGAACAACGTTCAGGTGTAGCCCCGTATGGTTTGCTGCGGTTCGAGTATTTCGAGGCGGCGCAAGACCGTAGCGAGAGGCAGGAGTTGAATCGCAAATGGCGGGAATGGAGGGCAAGGGACTCGATCACCAAGCCGAATGGTAATGAGTAACTTGCTCGGTGCTCCGCGCCTCGCCCCATATCCCGATGCCGACGGTCGCTCCGGGGTATGTCATGGAACTTGCTTACGACAAGTTCCACGCCAACCCCTGCGCTCATCACGCGCACGGACGTTCTCGGTAAATCCATAACGTTCTTCCCCCGATCTATTACCCCAGCCCGGCATGACGGCTGCGAGGAGAGGAAGAGCAGCCGTCCCGCCAGGCTCCCCATAAGGAACGGCGATCCGATCAAGCGGCGGATCTGCTTCCATGTATTCAGCAGAACCGCCGCTTCACCGGCCGCCGTACTCGTTTACAGTGCCCCGGCAGCGAGCGTGCGGCCGGCTCACCGCTTCAAAGCGTAGCTCTCAAGCGTTGCCGTGTGAGGTTGCCCGGTTTTGGTGGACAGTGTAGGGGTTTATCTGTTGTCCTTATTC
>CAYTRK010000308.1:0-2826 GCA_964440205.1 uncultured Victivallaceae bacterium | reverse complement strand
TTGCATTTTCTCATTTTATTGTCCACTTTTCCCATTTTCTCTGGCGCGTTACAGGGGAGAGGAGAAGAAGAGGGAGAGAAGACTGCGGTCTACAATCCCGCAGGTACTTTGGGGAGGGGGGAGGAGCCACGTCAGCGATGATATCGCTAAGTGGCCACTTGCCGCAGGGCGGCGACGTGGAAGAGAAGAGTTTTCGGACAGGATTAACTGGATGAACTGGATGGGGAGGGGGAGGGAGCAGACCGGGTAAGCAGGTCGGGTAAGTGTATCCGAGTAAGAGGAGCGTTTAAGTGTACGGATTCAGGCACTTAACCCGCATATCTCACAGAATTCCTGCTGCGAGCGCTAAAGGGATGTGGGAGGGGGTGTTTATTGGGAAGCAAAGAGCAGGTTCATAAGATCATCGTTGCTCATTGTCCCAAGGTTTCCTGAGGGCGCGTCGATTTCATTGTATTTTGTGATTGTATCAGGTGGGAGACCTTTTTTCCGCACTGCTACAGGAACCGGGGTCCGGGTATGTTTGCCGCGTATTACCGGCACTGGATGGTCTGGCAGCACTGCTGCGTTTGTATCATTGCCGATCTTTTCCAACACAGGCGCGACAATTCGCGAATCGAACTGTTCTATTGTCTTGATTTTGAGTTCAAGATCTTGTTGGTGTGAGACTTCGTCGATTGCTTCGACGTGGAGGTAGACCAGGTCGTGGTCTTTGAGGGCATGTACGGCTGCGGCGGCTTTGCCTTCGTAATCTGTGTCTATATAACCGGTGGCGCCGGGCACTTTTATCACGTCCATTCCCAGGAATATGCCCAGGCCGTTAATGACATCGACTGCTGAGATGACTGCGCCGGTGATACCGTATTTCTCTTTCAGCTTGCGGAATGAGGCGCCGCGTCCTCCGCTCCATGGCCAGATGCCGTTGGCCTGTTTCCTGTTCAGGGATTGCAACTTTCTGTTAACCGGCGAGTTGTTGAGCGTTTGTGGAGCTTTGCGGATCAGCTCGGTCAGTAACTTCACAGTTGGTTCGGACTTCGGGCTGATTGCGACGGGATAATGATCAGAAACCTTTTCTCCGTGGTTGTCGTCGGGCTTATCGGTCTTGAGGTCGGCCGAGAAATCCGAGCCGGTGAGGACAAGGATTGTGCGGTAGCTCAATCCGGGGTGGAACCTGACCGATTCGCTGCTTAAGGCATTGTTCAGTTCCGCGATAAGATTGTCTGCATATTGCTGTTCGATGTGCCCTGCTGAGAAATCGGTTAGGATGCCATTTTCCACCGTAACCAGGTTCAGACGGAACGCAAGGTCACGGTCGGTCAGCTTGATGCCTCTGCCTGCTGCTTCAAGAGGTCCTCGTCCGCAATACTCGGTGGCAAGATCGCAACCGAGTACCGACATATTTGCTACTTCGCTGCTGGTGGGAAATCCTTCAGGCAGAGTGAGCAGCGAACCGGAACAGCCGTTTGATGCGATGGAATCCATTGCCGGCGTATGCGCGTATTGAAGCGGTGTTTGGTTTTCTATTTCCGGTATTGGCTCATCAGCCATGCCGTCTGGAAGGAAGATGATTGTTTTTTCCGGTTTCATTAGATTCTCGTTGAGTTACGCAGTCCTGACCAGTCCCCAGCGTTGTTTAGCGACAGAGTCTGCCAGAGCTGCCGGGAGGTGTCAATTTTCCTTTATTCATAGCTGCTTGTAGCGTAAAGTAATTGACTTTGGAGTAATCGAACCAGTCTGCATTTTTTTCGGGCCCTTGCAGGTCCTGTTTGAACGAGGTGTTTTATGGCAAAAGAGAAGGAAAACAGAACGATCAGGATACTTTCCGGGATTCAGCCCTCTGGCAGGCTTCATCTCGGGAACTATTTCGGGATGATGAAACCTGCTATTGAGCTGCAGGATCAGGGCGAGGCATATTTGTTTATTGCGGATTATCATGCCTTGACGTCAGTGCGGGATGCGGCGTTGTTGCGGGAGTGGACCAGAGGCGTTGCTCTGGATTTTCTTGCCTGTGGTCTTGATCCTGAGCGGACGGTATTTTTCAGGCAGAGCGATGTCCCGGAGGTGACTGAACTGTCCTGGCTGCTTTCGACGGTAACCCCTATGGGCCTTCTTGAGCGGTGTCATTCTTACAAAGACAAGATTTCAAAAGGTCTGGCGCCTAATCATGCGCTTTTCGCGTATCCGGTGTTGATGGCTGCGGACATCCTGGCTTATCAATCGGATGTCGTGCCGGTGGGCAGGGATCAGAAGCAGCATGTGGAAGTGACCAGGGATATTGCGATCAAGTTCAACTCCCAGAACGGTGAGGTTTTTCGCGTGCCGGACGCATCAATTCGTGATTCTGTTGCCATGGTGCCCGGGGTGGACGGCCAGAAGATGTCCAAGACGTATGGGAATCAGATAGATCTATTTGGTTCAAAAAAAGAGATAAAGAAGACGATAATGCGGATTGTGACCGACAGCAAGCCGCTTGAAGCGCCTAAGGATCCCGATACATGTTCGGTGATGGCTTTATATCGTCTGTTTGCCGGCGAAGCTGAAATGAGGGCGATGGAGGATAACTACCGCGGGGGGAATTACGGGTACGGGGAAGCGAAGAAGGCCTTGTTTGAGAAGGTGTGGGAGTATTTTGAGCCTTTCAGGCAGAAGCGGGAGGAGTTGGAGAAAAATCCGGATTATGTTGAGGAAGTTCTGAGAACCGGCGCAGCTAAGGCAGGGAGTGAAGCGAGAAAGACTCTTGATACGGCGAGGTGTGCTGTTGGGTTGGGGGAGGGGAGAAGAGTTAACTACGAAAGGCGCTAAAGGGCGCGAAATTGCAGAAAAGAGGGA
>CAYTRK010000307.1:0-2827 GCA_964440205.1 uncultured Victivallaceae bacterium | reverse complement strand
CCGACATACAGTAGGGCATGCCTGACTTCCACAAGCGCCACACGCATCGAACCCCGGAAACAACATTGCGCAAGTTTGGCGGGCTAATTTTTCTTGGGGCGCGCGCCCAAGCCGCGCGCAGCCATGGATGACACGGCAGCCACACCGCTGCCTTGCATCTGGTCGAGCAGACGTGGAAGCCGCGACGCCACACTAACCGGGTCCAACTGGTCGCCCTTGATATCGAGCCGCAGGAATCGGAGCCGGACTCCACAGGCCAGGCCGTTGTTGGAGTCAAGCGCGATAACGATGTCGTGGACGCCTTTCGACATGTTGAGAGCAATCTTCGCCTTATCCTGTCCGGCCGGATTGCTTCCACATCTCAGTAATTCGGGGTAATTTTTGCATTTGCATTCGCCAGTTTAATTCCCGTTTTTTCGCCCAGTTTAAAGATTATTCGTCGCCCGGATCCATCCGGCATACGAAGTGTATCGTCGTTGATCTGATCGAACAAGTTTTCAACGATCTTTCGCAAAGCCGGCGGATAATGAGCGGTAGGGAACAGTTGAACTTCGACATGATTCTCGCAGGTGATCATCACGCCATGTGCGCGGGTAAGGTTACGGAATAGATCGTGATCGTCACGGTAGTTGTTATACTTTTCCTTGAATGGTGCGAGGGACTGATAGAAGGCATTGCGAGCTATCAGTTTGAGCGCATCCATCACCTTTTTGCTCGACACGTCCAGACGTCGGTAGTTCTCATCAATCAGATACTCCAAGCGTGACACTTCCTTCTGTGTCTCTTGCATTCTCTGAGCGAGATCTTTATCCTGAAGGGTAAGTTCTTCGATCTTTTTCTGTCGTGCAGAACTCTTTCCAGGGTGTTGATGTTCATCGAACAGAGCGCTTTTCAGATGTGCGCGCAGCGTCTCCCGCTCCTTCTCCAGCGCCTTGTATTCACCGCTCTTCATCTGTTTGTCCTCTACCTGATCCTTCAGATCTTTATAGGAAACGGATGCATAACTGGTAACCTGGTTGATGCCGAAATGTTTCTCCAGGTACTTGAAATCGTTTTCCTGAAGCCAACGGTTGAACATCAATAGAATAAGCTCTTGCGCGGGTCGCTCCTGATCATCGGATAGAATTCCCAGTTCAATAGTTCGCCCGTTTGGATTTGTGGCCCGCACTCGCAGCAAGCGCATGGCCGTGTCTTTTCCCCAGTTCTGATCCATGTATTCGAAGCTGAACTTCTTGATGTCCTCCGCCCGGTTACGGCAACGTTCCATCACAAAAGACCCCTTCACTTCTTGCTCGTTCCATGCCCCACGCTTATAATTCTTTTCCCATGTGACCACATGCAAATGCTCATCATTAATAATCCCCTGGAAGACCTCCCTGCCGAAAATCCCGCGATCCAGCACAAAGGTCAATACGCGCCGCTCATCAATGCTCAACAGAGTTCGAAACTCCTCCACCGTCTTACCGAAACGTTTCCGCAAATCATCATAATTGTCCGCATAGGCGATATACACCGGATGCCCGGCACTGGTATGAATGAAGTCCATGTGCAACACCTTATCCGCGAAATGCTTGTTGCCACACCAGCCTTTCAGGAGCTGCAGTTTCTTTGTGGCGCAATGCTTATCATGCGGATCGTAGTAGAAGTCGCTATAACTATGGGCTTTCACCTCCCGGGTGTTAAGCGCAAGCAACTGTCCGGCACCTTCCGTACAGGCCAGCGCTTCCAGTTGCTGCCGTTGTGGGCGACGACAGCGTAACGTTCTGCCCAGCAACGCTTCCAACCCGTCAAAATCCAGTAATTTGCTCCGTTCGATATTCACAGCTCCAAGGAATATGGTCGCCAGCCATTGTTTCGCCATCCACCCCTTATCCACTATCAAGGATTCCACCTTCAGCAATACGGCGCTAAACATCAGCACGCCCAGATGATGAACAAAGCGCGTCGTTCTCTCCGTCACCTTCATCGAAACGGGAGTCTCCCGGCGAATCGTGGAATCCTCTGTCATGCCGACTTTGCCTGTTTCAGACGGTAAAACCCCTGTTTTCTCATCATTAACCGCTTGGGAATCAAGAATGCATTCGCAATCGGTCTCCCGTTTTTCATCTTCCCTTCTCGATCCGCCTTTTATCTGTTCCTTCAGTTCTTTGAGCAGAGGCCGCAACGTTTCCGGGGATAAAGCTTCACCATACACATCTGCGATCTCAACACGCATCTGTTTGCTATACGAGGAATGGTTCTCTCCGTAAATGACCGGAAATCGCATTCGAACAAAAGCGCATATCTCGGGTGTAAGCTTCCTGTGCGCTTGACGTCCCTCCAGAACACGCACCAGTTTCTCGGGATCTCCGCTTTTGAGCGCATCACCCCAACACTGCATCGTCTTGCGATCTGTCCCGAAAGCTTCTTTCAACTTCACCGCATTGACATCCGCATTGTACAGCCGTGCCACCATCATTCTGTATTGCGGATTGTTACGGTCATCGGGCACTTTTTCGAACAGTTCGCCGCCGTAATAGACGTGCAGACATCCAGCTTCCATATTCCGACAAATCGTAAAAGACGGATTTCGCTTGTCTGTCCCCAGTATTTGCTGTAATCTTATCTCTTGTGACATGTAAGCTCCCTCGCCATCTGTTGGCTTTATTTCATTGGTCTGAAAGGGGGAGCTTACTCTCTTGACTTGTGTTCCGGCGAGAAAAAAACGGGAATTGTAATGGCGAATGGATTTGCCCTTTTAGCGGCAGATTACTGAGTTCTGGACCCAATTTGCACGCTCTCACGACGAAGTCCAATTAGAAATCCGAAACAAGGCGGCCAGAGGCCA
>CAYTRK010000306.1:0-2828 GCA_964440205.1 uncultured Victivallaceae bacterium | reverse complement strand
GGACCTCGGGTGTCCCATTGTTGAACTCAGGAATCGTATCTGTCGCCCATGCTTGCACAGCCAATAATCTGTAACTGTTTCTGCTGCGATCAATATTGTCAAGTGCTATAGAGGTATATCTGCGATTCAGACAGTGGGGAGGGGGTGGCTTGGTATTTGGTCGCTGGCGGATTTGCATCGGCCCCCGCAAAGCTATAAGGCGTATGATGACGCGACGGGAACGAGGCCAGGTCGCGATGGGGACGCAGTGGGGGGTGTCCCGGGCGCAGGCAGGCACGAGAGGCAAGGTTTCGGCGGAGGAAAAGCATAAGGCTGGCCCTGTACCTATGGGGCGGAACCTCCCGGCAAGGCCATGTGCATTTCCCGTTTCTTCTTTTTGATCAGAACACGGAGCTTTTTACGCGCTTCTTCCGAGACCGAAAGCGCCATATCGGTGTATTCGAGATTGTGGAACATGGCATAATACCCATGCGTGAACACGGTGATATATGTTGGCGCCGAGGCGAGTTCCTCGAGCAATCTTTTTTTGGTCGCTTTGTTCAGGGCCTTGCGTGATTGTTTCAGGATCTGCTGTTGAAGAAGCGAGTAGGTCAAGGCCGTGAAAATGATCTGGTTGGCTACCAGCGCGAAACTGGGCGAAGTGAACCGGCCCAGATCCCAGAAGCATTTCAGATGGCGATGGCGTTCCTCGATGTGTATGCGCAGGTGATAGCGCTTTGCGGCCGGAACCGCCTGCAACTCGTCCCGGGCGGTGGAAAGAATGCCCCAGGCCTTATCAAGACTTTCATTGCCGCTGTCGCGGCAGACCACCAGATCCAGCGGCACCGAACAACTCGTCCATGTCGTCAGGTCCTTGACGCGGGTCATCATGATCTGTTCGGGCTCCTTTGCCGGGGGACGCTCCCCGCCGCTGCGCTGCTCGTCGAGCTTGCGTTGGCGGGCCGCCTCGCGCTTTTCGATATGTTCCGGCCTGGGCGCATCGGTGAAATGGCGCCTGAACGGCGCGGGCGGCTCAGGGGGCTCGCGCGTGTAGCTATCCCATTCGACCTCCGGAAAGCCGACCAGCCCAAGGGCGTCCTCGAAAACGTTCATGTTGCGCTTCACTCCGATGGTCACGTCGATGCCGTATTCGTTTTTCACCTTGGCGATCCCTTCCCCGTCGAGGAAACCCCGATCCAGGATCAGATCCTTGATCACGCCCTTGCCCATCACGGCGACGAACTCGTCGACCATTTCCCACAGCACAGGACATTCGTGGACGTTGCCCGGCACGATCCTCATCCCCGCATACAGGAAGAAATCCCCGTTTTCATCGGTATGGAGCAGGCTGATCATCTTGTAGCAGCGGCGCCAGCGACATTTCTTCAGCTGTGCCGCGCCCATCTTCTTCTCCTGTTCCTTGCCGACGGGATGGTTGTGCTCGTCGAAAAGCATCTTGACGCTGCCTTCGTAGTTCTCGTTGTCCGGCACGAAGATATAGGAGCCGTCCGCGATGAAGATGCCGGCCTTGTCGTAGAAGCGGTGGCGGCGGAATATCTGCTGCACCGCCCCGTTGAACCACGACATCAACTCGTCTGAGGGCGTGTCTTTGGCGGTCTTGCGCAGATAGTCAGGATCGCAAGGCGTTTGGCGCGGGTAGGCGTTCTTGTTGTTGAACCCCCTGCATTCAACCCGAAGCCGGCCGGTCTGCGGATCGACACGCCGGGTTCCCACCTCCGGTCCGAAAGCGGACAGCAACCCGCCGGTGCCGATCACCCATGGAAATCCATTGAACGCATGGTTGCCGTGCAGACGCATGGCCATGTCCGCGCATAGATAGAACCACGTCGGCACTTCCTCCTTCTCCCGCGGCGTGGGATAGGTTTCGGCAAGGCGTTCGAGCAGGGTGCCGCTGGCCACGTAGCGGAAGAAGTCCCGCTGGGCAACTTCCTGCACCACCTCGACATAGTCGAAATGCCCATTATGAAACTGTTCCATCACGTATGCCTTGTTGCGCTCATATATAAGAATCGGCGGCATGGCGTTCTCCTTTCTATTCGGGAGGGGGCACGGTGCGCTCCCTCTCCAGTTCGTCAATCAGCCTGATGATCTCGTCAAAGAGTTTGACCAGCCGGGCACGGGCGCGCCGGAACCGGCGATAGCGCTCTGTCATAGTCTGCCATTCGGCCCGCTTGCCTTTGGGCACTGCACGCATGCGTTTGCGGCCATTCTCGGGGACCGACAACACCCAGCTCTCGTGCAGATGGCCGTCCAGGCAGCGGCAGCCGGTCTTGCCGCACTTGCGCCGCAGCTTGTAGACATTCCCCCGGACAAAAGGCCGGCGCTGCTTCAGAACCCGCAGCAAATTCCCTGCCTCACTCTGACTCTCCTGAAGGCGCTTTCGAAGCTGGCTTGCGTTCATATCTGTATTCTCTGTTGTATATAAGCATACAGATTTACACAAAAAAAAGCCGCATGCAACTTTTTTTCGGAAATAATCCGGTCAGCGCTCTGACAGTCAAGGGGGGCAGGCTCGGGAATTGCGCCATTTCAGGCTCTATGCGCCATCAGACATCAATGTCCCACCACCCTCTTCCTACTGTCTGAATTGCAGTGAAGATGACGGATGTGTCTTCCAGGCTGGCTGTCAAACGAATGCCGGCGGCGCACGGTTTCAGCGAAACGCTGCCTTCTGCGCTTGTGGCCAGCATTCTGCCATCGTATCCGGTCTCTGCAATCCACTGGCTCGGATCGAAGCATTGATTGGGGCGGCCATCGCAGAAGATCACGCATTCCGGCTGTGCGTGCTTCAGCAAGATGCCGATGTTCCGTTTGTACTCCGCCAGAGT
>CAYTRK010000305.1:0-2836 GCA_964440205.1 uncultured Victivallaceae bacterium | reverse complement strand
GTTCGACCTTGAAAAGGACGAAGTATACATGTGGCGCAGGAAAAAGCAGCCATGGCCCCAGGATAAGAAAGAGTGGAACGAAATATGGCGAAAAAAAATAAAGAATGACTACGTCCAGAATGTAGTAAGAAAAAAGATCGCCGAGCAGAAAAAACAAGAAGAGGAAAAGAAAAAAGAGGAAAATGGCGAAAAGAAAAATGACACAGACAAGGAAGAAGCCAATGGTGAGGACCTGGACCCTCTGACACCCGAAGAAGACATCATCAAGCGATACAGACAGCTTAATGATGTATTGCAGGATTACGATGCCGAATGGGTGCTGGAACGGTATCTTACAGCCTTTGCTCACGCTTACGACCCCCACTCCGGCTACATGTCCCCCAGCTCAGTCGAGGATTTTCAGATAGAGATGAAACTTTCCCTTGTCGGAATCGGAGCTTTACTCAAGTCCTCGGAAGGAACTGCTGAGGTGGTTCGCATTATTCCCGGCGGCCCCGCCGACAAGGATGGTCGGCTACAGCCCGGAGATAGGATTATCGCGGTAGCGCAGGAAAAAGAAGAATCCAAAGATATACGACATCTGCCTCTGAACAAAGCCGTCCGACTTATACGCGGCAAAAAAGGAACCGAGGTCGTCCTGACGGTAATCCCGGCATCCGACCCTACAGAATCCACCACAAAAAAAATCGACATTATCCGCGACACAGTCGAACTTGAGGAACAGGCCGCAAAACATTCAGTTGAGGAAATGTCGCACGAGAAAAAATCCTTCCGGCTGGGTGTGATCAAACTGCCGAATTTCTATGCGGACGTCCAGGCAAGTATGGAAAACAAGGACGACTACCGCAGTTCCTCCCGGGACGTCCGAGAAATTCTGGACCAGCTCAGAGAGGAAAATGTGGACGGCATCCTTCTCGATCTCCGCAATAACGGAGGCGGCTATCTTCCGGAAGCGGTACAAATGACCGGACTTTTTATCGAAACCGGCCCTGTTGTTCAGATAAGAAAAGGATGGCGCAAAAACTGGCTTAGCGATAATGATCCAACTGTCAGTTACACTGGACCGATGGTCGTGCTGGTCAATCGGCTGAGCGCCTCGGCAACTGAAATTCTGGCCGGCGCCTTGCAGGACTATGGACGCGCAATAGTCGTAGGCGACTCCAAGACACACGGCAAAGGCTCCGTACAGGCAATTGCCGATCTTGACGAAGATAAGAACCATGGAAAAATAAAGGTAACTACTTCGCTGTTCTACAGGATTACCGGAGCATCAACCCAACTCAAGGGCGTAACACCGGATATTGTTCTGCCATCGCCCTCAGACTATATGAAAATCGGCGAAGACCAGCTTCCGAATGCCATTGAGTGGACCCGCACGCACTCTGCGAACTACGATCCCCTGTCGGATTTGAGCCAGGCAACCGTGCAGCTGCGAAAAGAATCGCTCCAACGCCGCGAATCGAATCCCGGGTTTGAAAAATACATCGGACTTCTGGAAAAAATCGAGAAAATGTACGATAGCGGCAAATTACCCCTGCAGATCAAGAAACGTATCGAACTGGCCGCCACCGAACGTAAAGTCTCAGAACTGCAGGAGGAGCTGTCTTCTTGGGAACAGGAGGATCCGGACACAAAGAAAGATGTCGTCCTTGCCGAGAGTCTCAAGATCCTTGCCGACCTGATTCAACTCCAGGGCAAAAGACCCTACCCTTCTCTGATAGACGGGCCAACCAAAAAGGATATCTCCGACACTGTGGCCGAATGGATGAAATGGTTCCTCTAAGAAGAAATGTTATGATCATACCATTTGCAAAAATGCATGGCGCGGGCAACGATTTTATACTGATCGACGACCGCAACAATATGTTTCCGTTCGCCGACCTCGAATGGCTCGAGCGCATCGCCGCCAGACGCACTGGAGTAGGCTGCGAAGGAGTTATTGCAGTCCAGGAATCAGAATCTGCAGACTTCAGAATGCGATTCTTCAATCCCGACGGACACGAAGTGGAAATGTGTGGCAACGGGGCCAGATGCGTTGCCAGGTACGCATTCGACAGAAAGATAGCGCCCGCGCACATGCGCATCGAAACCGCGGCCGGCGCGCTGGAAGCGAAAATGCAGGGACATGACGTAAAACTGTTCATGACAAAGCCTGCGGACCTTGCCATTGACCGCAAAATCCGCCTGGACGAACAGGAACTCTCATATGATTCCGTCAATACAGGCGTCCCGCATGTTGTCGTAAAGGTTCCCGAACTCGAGGGGTTTGACGTCAAAGATATCGGCGCAAAAATCCGGTATCACGAAGAGTTTAGCCCCAAAGGCACAAATGCCAACTTCATTGCCATCGACGGCAACAACGAAATTTCTATCCGGACATACGAACGTGGCGTAGAAGACGAAACCCTCGCATGCGGAACAGGGATCACCGCTGCCGCAATAATTGCGTCTATTTCCGGACTCGTCTCTCCGCCTGTTTCGGTTAATACCGCCGGAGGAGACAAGCTTGTTGTGGATTTCAGGCTGCAAGGCAAGAACGTGGAAAATGTCACACTTCTCGGCCCCGCAGTATATACTTTCAACGGCGAACTTGAATATGATGCCCGGACCCGACACTGAATGAAGATTGCCACGTTTAACGCAAATTCCATCCGGGCGCGCATGCCGGTCGCAGGCAAGTGGCTCAAAGAAAACCAGCCGGACATCCTCTGTATCCAGGAAACCAAAACACGCGACGAGTTTTTTCCGGAAAATGATTTCGCGGAGCTCGGTTATCATGTGTCTTTCAAAGGAGAAAAAGGATACAACGGCGTTGCAATAGCGTCATTGAAACAAC
>CAYTRK010000304.1:0-2853 GCA_964440205.1 uncultured Victivallaceae bacterium | reverse complement strand
GTTCTTTTCAAATATGGGATTTGTGGTGCTCCTCAAACAGGAAAAACAGGAAAAAGCTCTGCCCATCTTCATCGGCGCGGCCGAAGCCCAGGCTATTGCGTTGCACCTTAACGAAGTGGAAGTGCCGCGCCCGCTTACTCACGACCTGCTCAAGAACATCCTGGATTTCATGGAATGCCGACTCAAACGCATCGAGATTACCAGCCTCAAAGACGGGACTTTCTATGCGCAACTTGGCCTTGAACGCGATGGCAATGAATTAACCGTCGATTCGCGGCCCAGCGATGCTATAGCGCTGGCCCTGAGATTCAACGCGCCTATTTATGTTGCCGGCTCAGTTATGGACGAGGCCGGCCGCGTCTTCTCGGAAGCAGAGACCGCAAAAATGCAGGATGCCACCGCGACGCCCCAGAAGGGTGAGAAGACTCCACAAAAGAAACTTACACCGTTGGAGATGCTCAAACAACAGCTCGACAATGCCGTGGAAGACGAAAGGTACGAAGACGCCGCCAGGCTCAGGGACGAGATAAAACGCCACGAGGGATCATCGGCCAATAACTGACCCTGAACCGCGGCATCTGACCGATCCGGCGCTCAACCCCGCTTACACGCGGGGTTTCTGTTATGAAACCAGCAATTTTGAAAAAAAAAGAAAGTTCAGGCAGCCGCAATGGAAAAGCACGATCGGAATATGTTGAAATTTCAGGACGCCGGAATTTACCTGGTAACTTCAGAGTCGCTATCAAACGGCAGGAGCACTCCATACATCGTAGAAGCAGCGCTTAAGGCAGGCATCAAACTTGTTCAGCTCAGAGAAAAAGATTTCTCCGCCCGCAAACTTATCCTTGCTGCCGAAAAACTCAGAGACATGACCAGACAGTTCGATGCACTGCTGATCATAAACGACAGGGTAGACGTAGCGCTCGCAGTGGAAGCCGACGGCGTACACCTGGGACAGGATGATTTTCCCGTTGAAAAGGCTCGTGCTCTCGCCCCGGATTTGATAATAGGCGCATCAACCCACAACTATAGGGAAGCAAGAGAAGCGGAGAAAAAAGGCGCATCGTATGTGAACATCGGGCCAATATACCCCACGAACACAAAATCATGGGCTGGTGATTATCTCGGCACGAAAGGCTTGAAACACATTGCCCCCGAACTCAGCATTCCCTTTACAGTGATGGGCGGGATAAAAGCCGAAAATATTGCCGGGCTAAGGGAAGTCGGCGCAAAGATTTTTGCGGTAATCACCGCCATAACCGGGGCCGACAACCCCGAATCAGCAGCAGAGAACCTCTTGGAAAAGGCAAAAGGAGAAATAAAGTGACAGAAGACAATGGCGGGCCCCGAAAACCGTTACTTCTTAAAGGATCATCACCTTTTTCAGAGTTCCGCATCGCGGCGCTCAAGAACAATGTCTCCAGCAACTGTCCGGATCTCAAAATCAATGATATCCGGACTCGTGAAATATTCATTCTGAACTGTATCGAAAAACCCGGACCCGAAACAATGACTCAGATCAAAGGTCTTCTCGGCGCCGGACAGAAATTCGACTCCCAGCAGGGATTTTTCGTCGTGCCCAGAAAAGGAACAATCTCGCCCTGGTCTTCCAAAGCAACGGATATCTTTCACAACTGCGGAATCGGCGTCATCGACCGTGTCGAAAAAGGCATCCACTACCAGATCATCAATGACAGCGGTAACATCATCTCCGCCACCGAAGCAAAATCCTGCCTGCATGTGCTTCACGACAAAATGACCGAAGGCGTATATACCGATATCTACGACATTTTCGCAAGGATGGAGCCCACCCCGATGGAGGTTGTAGATATCCTGAACGGCGGTAGGCAAGCATTGGCTGCTGCAAATCGCAAAATGGGGCTCGCTTTAAGCGAAGAGGAAATCGATTACCTTTATAAAGCGTATTCAAAAATCAACCGGAACCCCTCCGATGTGGAGCTGGTTATGTTCGGACAAGTCAACTCTGAACACTGCCGCCACAAAATATTCAACGCCGACTGGATAATCGACGCAAAACCCATGCCCGGGTCGCTTTTCGATATGATAAGAAACACGCACAGAACAAGCCCCGGCGAAACCATTGTTGCATACAAAGACAACGCCGCGGTCATCCAAAGTCAAACACATGAATTTTTCGAAGCCGCCGGCAACGATTGCCGTGTGTACCGATTCACGCCGCATCAGACCGATATGGTAATCAAAGTGGAAACCCATAACCACCCTACTGCAATTTCGCCTTATCCGGGAGCCGCAACCGGTGTTGGCGGCGAAATAAGAGACGAAAGCGCCACCGGTCGCGGAAGCAGAAGCAAGGCCGGTCTAAGCGCTTTTATGGTTTCAAACCTTAAAGTTCCCGGCTTCCTGATGCCGTGGGAAAAGGACTTTGCCGAATTCCCTTCCAGGTTCGCCACCCCGCTGCAGATCATGCTGGAAGGCCCCATTGGCGGCGCGCGCTTCGGTAACGAATTCGGCCGCCCGCAGCTTACCGGCATGTTCCGGACCTACGAGGAAAAATGCAACAACCGCTACCGTGGCTATCATAAACCAATCATGGTGGCCGGAGGCATGGGCAACATAAAACGCGGCCATGCATTCAAGAACAAGTTGCCCTCCGGTGCCCTCATAATCCAGATCGGAGGCCCCGCGTTGAGAATCGGACTGGGCGGCGGAGCGGCTTCCTCTATGGCAGCCGGCAGTAATGTGGAAGATCTCGACTTCGACAGCGTGCAACGTGACAACGCCGAAATGCAACGCCGCTGCCAGTGCGTAATAGATAGCTGCATGGCTGCGGGCAAAGAAAATCCCGTCATCACAATTCACGATCTGGGGGCA
>CAYTRK010000303.1:0-2877 GCA_964440205.1 uncultured Victivallaceae bacterium | reverse complement strand
AGCTGTGTCCGCCAAGATTCGGCTGCCTGACCGCCTTCCCTGAACCCCGTCAAGAGAGATTATCAGGAAAAATACAAGATTCAGTTATATACGATTTCCGTATATTCTGCATATTCGAGAACAGCTGTCAACAGGAGATGTCATATAATGAAAATAAATACGATCTCAACAAACACTGCTTTATGGATTAATGTGATGAAAAATGCTGTACACGAAAGTTTTGGAAACAGACTTGCCAGGCTTCGCCGGGATAAGGGCTTCACTCAGACCGAACTCGGTGAAGCCATTGGCGTGAGTCAACGAGTGATTTCCTACTACGAACGAGAGACAAAGAAGCCAGCCAGCAAATTGCTGCCGCAGATTGCCAGGGTATTGGGTGTTTCAACCGATGAGCTACTTGGCCTGGATAAAGCCATGCCCGACGCTCGCACCCGTGATGCCAGGTTGCTCAGGAAGTTCAAAGAAGTTGAAAAGCTGCCTGCATCTGATCGCAAAGCGATCATACAGGTAATCGACGCCATGGTGGCCAAGAAGGGTTCTTAAGGCAATGAGCAGAGCAGTTGAAACAATATGCAAAGAAGCCCCTGCAGTCTACCAGAACGGGGTCGCTAACAAACTCAAGGAAGACGATAATGCGGCCCACCAATGGTATCGCTTTGTTCTTTCCTTCCCCCCCCATCTGGTGCGTGATTATTTAGAAGATTTTGGCATTAACAATGGCAAAGTGGTTCTTGACCCATTCTGCGGCACAGGCACAACGATCGTGGAATGCCAGAAGATGGGTATATCAAGTATCGGAATTGAAGCTCTGCCTATGGCTTATTTCGCGAGTCAGGTCAAAACGAACTGGTCGCCGACCCCTCGTGGCCTGCTTAGTCATGCAAGAAAGATAGCAGATAAGGCCATTGCGAAGCTTGAAGCAGACGGGATTCAAGATATTCCTTTCTTTGTCAACCAGCCTGGCGATACAGACAGGTTTAAACGGTTACCCGAAGACATGGAGAAACTGCTTCTGAAGGATTCAGTGAGTCCGTTGCCAATGCACAAGGCCCTCGTGCTTATGGAAACCATTGAGGAAAACCGGAATAAGCGCTACTACCAGCACGAACGTCTTGCCATGGCCAAAGCGCTGGTCAACGACATAAGCAACCTGCGTTTCGGACCGGAAATCGGTGTAGGCAAAAAGAAAGAAGATTCCCCGGTAGTTGCACCTTGGCTAAGACAGGTGCAAACGATTGTGGAAGACCTCGGAGATTTACCAGAAGTAAACGGCACAAGAACAGCAGTACATTGTGGCGATGCACGCGATGTCATCAAAATGCTGAAACCAAACTCAATTGACGCAGTGTTCACGTCTCCGCCTTATCCCAATGAAAAGGATTATACGCGAACAACTCGCCTTGAAACCGTATTCCTTGGATTCGTAAAAAACAAAATGGATCTTCGAACCCTGAAAAAGTCGTTGGTCAGATCAAACACACGAAGCGTGTACAAGACCGATGACGATGACTCATGGATTCAGCAGCATTCACAGATACAGCGAATAGCCCGAGAGATTGAGGAACGGCGCATTGATCTCGGGAAAACATCTGGCTTCGAACGACAGTATCACAGGGTAACAAAGTTGTATTTCGGCGGTATGGCGCGGCACTTGGCCGCGCTGCGCAAAGTATTGCGACCAGGGGCGCAACTTGCTTATGTAGTTGGAGATCAAGCATCTTATTTACGTGTAATGATTCGGACCGGTCACCTGCTGGCGGATATTGCCGAGTCATTGGGCTATAAGGTCGATGATATCGATCTGTTTCGCACACGGCTGGCAACAGCAACGAAGGAACAACTCAGAGAAGAAGTCGTTCGCCTCAGGTGGCCCGGAAAGTAACGATTTCAGAAAAAGGATAGACACATGGCAGAAGCAAACAGATACACAAAGATTATAGAAAAGATATTTCATTCGCGGCATAAGAGAGGTGCCCGTGAAGTTCAGTTCGACAGAACGGACATTGAAAAGGTAGCAAAAGATCTGGACATCAGACTGCCGAAAAATCTTGGAGACGTGATTTATAGTTTTCGATATCGGGTGCCTCTGCCTGAAACCATTCAGAAACATGCGCCAAAAGGTGAAGAATGGATTATCAGACCGGCTGGAAGAAGCAAGTATTGCTTCGTTGCCACGAAAGTTGCAAAGATTGAACCAACAGAGCGGATGGCTGAGACGAAAGTGCCTGATGCCACGCCAGGGGTGATTTCAATGTATGCTCTCAATGACGAACAGGCGCTACTGGCCAGGCTGCGCTACAACAGACTTGTAGATATCTTCACGCGTGTGACATGCTACCCGCTGCAAAGTCATCTGCGAACAACTGTGCCGGATTTGGGACAGGTTGAGACTGACGAGATCTATATTGGCGTGGATCGACGCGGAGCACACTATATCTTCCCTGTGCAGGCCAAAGGCAAGACAGATCGACTGAACATCGTCCAGATTGAACAGGATGTGGCACTGTGCAAACACAAATTCCCGAAATTGATTTGCAGACCGCTTGCTGCCCAATTCATGAAGGACCATTTGATTGTTCTGTTTGAGTTCGAAGACAGTAAAGACGGCGTAGTGATTGCTTCAGAGAAGCATTATCGCCTTGTCTCACCAGAAGAGATCGACAAAGACGATCTTGCCACTTACCGAAAACGCCCTATAGATAACGGGCCTGTACGTTAAGATTTGCACAGGGAAAGAGAAGGGTTCTACGCAGTGGGAAGTGCAAAACCGGAGATTGTTTTTTCTGGCAGGTTGGGTGGTCCGAAGGGAAGGATACCTTTTGGAGAGCGGCCCCGCGACGCCCTGGCCGGTGGTAGGCTTCGCTGAAACATAAGGCG
>CAYTRK010000302.1:0-2887 GCA_964440205.1 uncultured Victivallaceae bacterium | reverse complement strand
GCTCCAGGCCTGCTCATAGGATGGCTGGCCCCAGGATACGCCTTCGTATTCCGTGAAATCATCCCGGTCAACCCGAAGGTTCTTGCCTCCTTCGCCGACACCATTCATGCCGATGTCTGCGCTATCATTGAATGTTTGGATGCTTTTGCTTTTATTCAGGAGGTGGAAGGCTTGGAGAATGCCGGGGAATAAGCGTTGCCAGGGCAATTCATCGTATGTTCTTATCATCATTGAGCTTGGCCATAGCTGTCCTGATCCTCTCATATAACGCAGGAGCCCATTCCGGAAGTGAATACTGAATTAAAGACACTTCCTCTTCCTCACGAAAATCAACAGGGGCCAGTATCACTTCTACATTACTGAGACCTGTATCAGCGACTAGAACAAAAATGTCCTCTATCGCCTCATCACCCATTGCTAGACAGCCCACGGAAGAGGCCTTTCCATGGATCATTATATCTGTGCCTGGATTGGTCCGCCCATCCTTTTCAGCGCGTTCAAGGTCATACCTGTTCGGATAATTGAGTCGCAGCGAAAGATGATACGCACTGTTTGGGTTAAGGGATTCAATCTGGTATATTCCCTCAGGCACCTGATAGTCGCCCTCTTTCAATTTAGGTCCTAAGTTGCCACTCGCGGCAAATATTGGAAAGGTATGTACATGGCTATAGGCTTTGCCATTATGAGACGCCCAAATCTCCAGAATGCCTGTGTCCTTGACTCCCACAAGCACCAGTCTAATTGGTGGGTACTCCAAGTTATGTTTGTGAAATCTTGGTTTCCACCTTTGCCGGGCCATGGGACCGTACATATCGAGACGATCAGCAACTGTTTTACGGTTCTTCGTAACACCAACAGCTTTATTTAACAATTGGCGTATCGACCGCCTATGTGGAATCATACAGAGAGAAACAAGAAGCAAAAGAAGCAAAAAGCACAAGCGCCCAAGACGTAATTCCCTCAAGGTTTTATTAGGGTTGTTCATCGGGCTCGTATTTCTTGTTCATGATTTCAGAAGTCACTTTTCTATTCTTAATATGATTGATTCTATTTTTTGCTGATACAGCCCATCCTGTATCGGGAAAGTTCTCAACAACTGACCGGTACAGCTCTATTGCTTCTTCTTCTCTACCAAGCCTTGTTAAGTTCCCTGAAGTGGCCATTTGAAGTCCAGCCTCAAATGGCCCTTTCCCTTTCTCTAAGCCTTCAATCAACGCTGCACAAACCTTGTTCGTTGCCTTTCCGCGTTCAAGCACGGACACATTCTTCTGTAGCCAGTTAAGAGATTTTTGCATGCTGTGGAACTTACCCTCTCTACCTTCTATGGAAGCCTGAAGGATTCTGAGGCAGTATTTCTCCCATTCGTCAATATCTTTACGTTTGTCCTTTTTTGCGCGCAAGAGCGTAATCGCCTTCTCAGCTCTTTCAATATTCCCTCCGGCTTGTAAAGAGACAAAACCGTCAAGAAGAACAGCATAACGATAAACTTGTGACTCTGTTGATTTGAGCTGTTTTCGCATGACCTCAAGCCGTTGAATCTGATTAGTCTTGGTTCTATGCATTCTTATGGTCTGTGCAATTTCGATGAGCTCATTACGCACACCTCTAACTTCCTGTGCATGACTTTGGACTGAATACATAGCCAATAAAAAGAATACAACTAAATTTCCAACATTCATTTACAAATAACTCCTTATCTAAGGCCAGTCCGACTCAAACACGCATGTCCATGTTAAGTTTCCGAAAATGTCCTCATCAAAGTAACAATAAACCTTGTCCCCACCACCGCTGGGAACGTAAATAGTACATGCGTTTCGACCATGGATATACCCTCCTGGATCGGTGGCCGAGTAGTTTGCGTCTTTCCAAGCTGTCACAGTACCAGCACCAGCAACAACATTGGTCCACCAATTGCTTACTATACTTGCTGTTGTGTATTGATTTCCGTTTCTAGAATCTGATGGTGCCCAAGCATTGTAGCCCAAATACCAAGTAGCCCCAGTCTCAGCCCATTCCTTGCCAGGATCAGTATTCGGGGAAAAATTCCCATTGTAATCTCCAATATCCAGCACAGAACACGCTTGTATGATTGCGATATCAATATCCTCCCAGTGAGGGGCGACGTTACTGGCATAAAGTTCATTACCCCAAGATGATTCAAGGGGCTCGATTACTGAAAGATAGCCGCCATCGTGAATACCATGGCCTGAGAAAAAGAAGACATCACTCTGTTCTTGTATTTGACGTATTTGACTACAGCCCCCTCCGATCTGCACATCGAAATAAAGAACGCCTGCCGCCTGTACGAAAGTATGCGAAAGATCACCCTCTGGAGGAAACTCTGTAATTGTACCGGGTTCCCTTGCAAGTCCACGTCCAATTCGTCCAGCAGCCAACTGATCAGCATCGAACTGATCGCTATCATTCCTATTACTGTTGCCTTCAGCAACTGTCGTCTTGTCAGATGAATCTGCAGAACAAAACTCTGTTGTGCCGGAATCATCAGCTTTGGATACTAAATTATTTGCCCCCAATATCGCATCACAAACCGTTAACCTAATCTCATCATCTCCCTCCAAAAAGGAGTTTGACGAAACAATTTTGGTTGTATATGTGTGTAGCACGTTGGTAACACCATTCTGGTCTATAGACATTTTCCTAATACTAACATCAAATAGACCTTCGATATCTGCAATCGCCGTAATACCTGGAGAAATTCTGGCTTTGATTTTGAGGTCCTTGCCGTCCAATATGACAGAGCCCCATGGAAGGGTTTCCCATTGCAAGTCCCACGGCTTGGCAATCTTAATGGAATTAATGTCAACCACCGCAACCTCCACCATCCGCCTCGGCTCCCCGGAATCCACCACCTCATCCTCGTCCATGT
>CAYTRK010000301.1:0-2891 GCA_964440205.1 uncultured Victivallaceae bacterium | reverse complement strand
TCAGCGCAGGAAACGACTGCTTGTGCTGACGCTTGCGGCGGTCCTCTTCTTCAACGCGTTCGAATTGATCCTGCCTAAACTCTTGCAGCTTTACGTTGACGCTATTGATGGAAACCCGCTCCGCGTCGGACCTGTCCCTCTGGATTTCATGGGAACACCACTGGGACGCATAGCAATCATCCCCTCCGCCCTTCTGATTTTCGCCCTGTTGCGATGGGTATTCACCTACGCCAGAAAAGTGCTCGAAACCAGACTGGGGCAGGAATCACTATTTGATCTCCGGAGCAAAATTTTCAATACCATGCAGAACCTGTCCTTCGTCTACCATGATGCGGCCCACAGTGGAACGTTGATATCAAATGTGGTGGAAGACGTAAATTACGCTTCACGCTTCTTCAGGTTCGGCCTTACCAACCTTATCGAATCGTCGATCTACATTGTTCTTGCCTGCGCGTACATGACAATTGTCTGCTGGCCGGCTGGTCTCTGCTCGGCGGCCCTCATACTGCTTGCTCTTTCGTGTTCCTATTTCTACTTCAAATACGGCCACCGGGTCTTTGCCCGCACCAAGCAACTCTTCGCGGAAGCCGTGCAGATTTTCAGCGAGAATATGGAAGGGCAACTCGTAGTCCGGGCTTTCGGTTCGCAGTCGCGTCAGCGCAATATGTATAATGCAAAAATCCACGACTACCACAAATCCTACTTCAGGGAACTTTCCTTATCCGTAGCCAACAACCAGGCGCTTGTATGGGCCATATACCTTGGCATCCCGGCAACACTGGCTGCGGCTATCTACTCCGGCAGGCGGGGACTGTGGGACATGACTACAGGGGAGCTGTTCAAGATCTTCTTCATCCAGTCTTCGCTGCAAATGCGCGTAAGAATGCTGGGAAGAGGAATCAATCTCTCAATGTGGTTCACTATTACCGCCGAACGGCTGGGCAGGTTGTTCAAAGCAAGAGATTATCTATCCGACAGCGGAAAGAAGAACCTGCCTCACAAGGGCCCTGGCTCGGTAGAGGCAAGAAACGTGTGCTTTGCATACAAGGACGGAAGCCATTCGCTGAAGAACGCCTCGCTGCGGATCGAATCGGGTTCCACAGTAGGCCTGGTAGGCGCTACCGGATCGGGCAAAACATCGCTTGCCCTGGTGCTATGCCGTTTCTACGATCCGGTTTCCGGACAGGTGCTACTGGACGGAGAAAATATACGCAATTTCCCCATACAGGAAGTCCGGAACCAGTTCTCACTGGTGTTTCAGGAATCGTTTCTTTTTTCAGCGTCAATACGCGACAATATTGCTTACGGCAAACCTGACGCTTCTTTTGAGGAAATAGTACATGCTGCAACCATTGCACAGGCCCATGATTTCATTATGGAACTGCCGGAAGGTTACAACACAGCCGTCGGCGAACGAGGCGTAACACTTTCCGGAGGACAACGCCAGCGCACAAGCATTGCCAGGGCCATCCTCAGAAAACCCCGGTTTCTCATACTCGACGCATGCACCTCCGCCGTTGACCCTCTAACCGAAAAGGCAATCCAGGACGGACTCGCGGAACTGCGCGAAACCAGCACGGTCATAATCATAGCTCAGCGTTATTCCAGCATCGCAGATGCCGATTATGTCCACGTCCTGCAGGACGGCGCCATCATTGAACACGGCCGGCCTGTAGAACTAAACAAACCCGGCACCTACTTCAGCCGCGTAATGCGGACCGAACAGGACATCGAGAAGCAAGAGACAAGAGAACATGCCGATGAACGCTAAACGTAGCACAACATCCGAGATGAAAACAGAAGAAGTCAGGGAGCGCCCCCTTTCTCTAAGACTGGTCCTGCGTCTTTTTGCGTCACTGGGACGGTACAAGTGGCTTGTGTTTCTTGGCAATTTCTTCATCTTCATCTGTATCGCTTCGGAAATGTCCATCATACACGAAGCCACGAGGATTCTCGACAGCGACGCGCTCTGGCAGGAAAAAATCACCTCCCTCATTCTTCCGCTTTTGCTGCTTGCTCTGGCCAACCGCATTTTTGGATGGAGCCAGTTCATAGTGACCACCTACGCAAGCAACCGGGCAATCGAAAATCTGCGGAAACGGTTTTTCGCCAAGCTTCAGACCCTGTCGAAAGGCTTCTTCGACACACACAAGGCAGGCTGGCTGGTGGCAAGAAGCACGGGCGATATGTGGCATATTTCTGAATTCATGACCTTTACTCTCATGATGATAGTAATATTTATCACTGCCGTAGGCTACGCAGGCTACCGGATCTTCTCAATATCCCCTGTATTAATGGTTCCCACCCTGATCATTGCGCCGATGGTCACCGCGATTACCCACTGGTACAAGAGGAGAATGTCGAAAGCCCAGCGTTACGCCCGAGAGCAAAACAGCCGCATGGTGGCCAACATGACCGAAAATGTCAGGGGAGTAAGGGTGGTCCAGGCTTTCTCCAGAGAAGAAAAAAACCTGGAGCAGTTCAATGAATTGAACATGATAAACCGCGATACCGAAATCCGAATTGCCAGGCTTGACGCTATCTTCATGCCTTCAATGGACTTTCTGGGAATACTTAACACGACAATCGTTGTGAGCTTCGGAGCATGGCTACTCAACTCCAAATACGCTGCGGCCTACGCAGGATCGCTAACCACGGCAAACCTTGCCGCATACGTGCTTTATTCCAATGCAATCCTCTGGCCGCTCCGCATGATAGTCGAACTCTACAGCATGGCGCTCAGAGCCATGGCCGCGGCCGAACGCGTATACGAGATTATCGACATGGAACCTGATGTCCCTAATCCTGACAATCCAGCGCCCGCTGACAACCTTCGCGGCGATATCGCGATGCAAAACGTAGATTTCCGTTACGGCCCCTCCGAGCCCTGG
>CAYTRK010000300.1:0-2898 GCA_964440205.1 uncultured Victivallaceae bacterium | reverse complement strand
CGTCGGCCACAGACTGTATCCTGTTGTCGAGAACCTGGGCAAGCACCGTAATGCCGATACCGGCGCCAATTCCGAGCACGCTGGCCAAAATCAGGATCTTACCGGGATCAGGCCACACAGGATTGGATCCGGCTTTAACTTCTTCAACAATTTCAAAATGCTCTGATTTCAGCCTCTCGGAAATCCGCGTGTCGTGAAGCCGCTTATACAGAGTGCTGTAATTGTCCTTGTACCTCCCGAGCTTCTCGGCTTTGCGGCTTAGCTCGGCCTGTCTTTCGCTGGCAAGAACGTTCTTTCCTTTCCACTTGTATTCCGCCCCCTCCAGCGCTTCGATCGCTATCCTGATAGCGCGATGCCGATCCCTGAGCTTGCCGGCGGCTATCTTCGCGGCAACCTTCAACTGGTTCTCTATGTTCTTTATTTCGTCGCGGACGGCCTCGACCCGCGGATGCTCCGGCTTCAGGTCTTTGGAAATCTCCGCCTTCTTCTGTTTGAGCTTTTCAAGACGCACGCGGAGTTCACGCCAGCCGCGCTCCTCGCGCAGCTCCTGCTCCGTAGGCTCAACCCGACGCCCGCCGATCCTGGCGCTGGTCTCTTCCCCCGCATCCGCCGCCACGGGTTCTTCTGTTTCCTCCCACACAGGCTCTATTGCGCCGGCTTCCCTGGTCAAACGAGCCACATCGGTAATAACGCCGACGTTTTCGTTCTGCAGAACAGGATGCTGGGCTTCCAGCATAAGCAATTCGGTGGTCAAGGCATTGCGCCGCGACATCAGCGCTTCAAGATACCTGGCTTCTATGGAACTCTTTGTCGAAAGTCTCGGGATGTCATACAAGCGCTTGTATTCAATGAGTTCATTTTCCGCCTCAGAGATATCCTCCTCAAGATGAGCCAGCTCGGCATCAAGCATGCTGACAGCTTCATCAACCGATTTGGTCTGAATGTCCTGCCAATGCTCCCAGTGTTCCTTGAGAAGAGAAGAAAGAAAAGCCTTCCCGTATTTCCTGTTCCCGGTCTCAACACTGACGTTGAACATGGATCGCATGCCGCTAACCCTGGCCACGCTTACAGGCAACATCATATTCCCCAGCGACCCCATTTTCTCGCCCCATTCATCCGTAAGCTGACGCGCGACTTTCTCCCGAAGGTTTTTGCTTCTGAGTAGAAACGAGTGCCGCCTGTACGGACTCCGCCCGGCTGTGCCAGAGAGTTGAAGGGTAGGGTCGCGATAGATCATGACTCTGCCCTCAGCGCGGTACGTGCGAGGCGCAAAGCTGATATAGATCACGCCCCCAAGCAAAGCATAGAGAAAACACACCGCAATGAGCTGCCACCGCAGCAGGATGATCCCTATGTACATCCTTAAATCAAGACCTTGTTCTTCTGAATTATCGGGCATATTTATCCACCATTTAAGTCAAATCCCATTGCACAATTCCATTTCCTGACATCGTTCTCGTCGCCGTTCTAGTCCACCCATCCCCAGCCTCTACGCTGTTGACGTGTTTGTCAGGCGTCAACACTTGAACATTATCCATTCAAGACAATGCTCTGCGCCGTCCAGCAAAACGAAAAAGCAGGACCATGGCAACATGTGGCAATGTGTGCAAATCAGAACAGATGAATTCGCCTCGCCGGAATAACAACCCGGTCGCCGCTTTCAAGCTGCACGTCCTTGTCGGGATCTCCATCCTGCAGAATCTCCCTGGCGTTTACTTCCATCTCGGTTTCTATCCCGTCTTCATCTTTCCTGATTATTTTCACACTTGTTGCATCGGCGTACGGGGGAAGTCCTCCCATCTTGAAGACAAGGTGCATAACAGTGCACGGCTCCGCCCCGGTGAAACGATATATTCCCTGCCGCTTGACTTCGCCCAGAACCGTGATTTCCTTGTCGCCAACATCCACCGACGGCTCCGTTTTTGTCGAGAACACATATACGTCATCATTATTGTCAAGGCTTACATCAGGCACGCGCGGCTTGCCCTCCTCGGAAACTAGCGAATACTCCTCTCCCTCCAGAGAGGGAGCCACCGCGGACCTCATTCCTTTCCTTACAACCTTTACCCTCGCCCCGCGCGCTGTCGAACGCAGCCCGTTCGCGCGCAGCAACAGGTCATTCAATGATATGTCGTCACCGGCGCCTATTTTTACAACTCCAGGCCGGTTAACCGCTCCCCGGATTCTGACCTTGTCATACGAGGCCCGTATTATGTCAACCTCCACACTAGCTTTCCGGAACTCCCTGCCTTTAAGCACTTCGGCGATCTTCGCTTCCGCTGCCTGCTCAGTCTTATCATAAAGAATTATCGGCCCTATGTATCCGAATTCAATCGCCCCGATTTCATTGACATGATAGTTTCCGTCAAGACTCGCGTCTTCGCGAACCCGGATCTTCAGAAGGCAATCTGGCTGTATGGTCAGATTCCCAGACACATCCCCCTTATCTGCCGAGACAGTTTCTTCAACAGGCGGCGGCTCGGGCAACGATCCGATCGGCTGCTCCGGAGCATTCGGACCCCTTTGCTCGTCGGGCAGTTCGGCCACGTCGATTTCCTTCAGCAGCTCCGATATATCAGTGCGCCGGTCAGTAGCACATCCCGACGCAATCAGGACCCCCGCAGCCAGTGCACAGGCAATAAATTGTCTGAAAATAAACATAAATTCCAACCCACTCGTAATGCTGTATAGGATAGACAAAAAATGAGTCTCCTTCAAGCCTTATGTATCCACCATCCGCGGTCGGGTCAGGCCACGGATTACAAAGCCGGCGCAGTCGCTACAATCATTAAAGCGGAGGAGAAATCCACTAATCTTCACTTATCTTCTCTTATCCCCCGCCCTTTTTCGCGCCCTTTAGCGCCTTTCGTAGTTTTCTTCTTCCCCTCTCTCCTCCCC
>CAYTRK010000299.1:0-2903 GCA_964440205.1 uncultured Victivallaceae bacterium | reverse complement strand
AGAGTTCACACCTCAAAGCACCCTTACCCGACCCGCTTAACCGCCACCCTTACTCAGATACCCTTACCCGACCCGCTTAACCGAAGGCTACGCAGGACAAGCGCGCCTACACCTTCTTTGCCGGTCAAATTATCTCGATACGAGAAATCCTTCGATATATTTCGTGCCATTCCTGCGTTTTTCTCTAACATGTGCCTTTTATTGGGTAGCTACATGCTTTCAGTACCCACAGATTTTGCGGAAGCCCTTTTTTTAAATATTGCTGTTGACTCGATTCAGGCGCCTGGTGTAGTTTTCTCATTGAAATGAAAAATATGCTTTCCATCGTGATTCTTGTGGATGTAGCGGTTGCGCTGCAGAAGGGGCTTGTATTGTCTCTTATTCTGCGTAAACCGGTCACGGTGGAACGCCTGCCGAAAGGCTGAGGATTCCGATTTCCGGGAAAAACCCACCGTGATATCACGGTGGGTTTTTTATTATACAAAAACAACGGAAAACATGAGGTAACAAAAATGAAAAAAATTGGCGCTGACCTGGTAATAGAGGGACTGGAAAAAGTAGGCGTGGAAACCATTTTCGGCCTGCCTGGCGGAGCTGTGCTGGACATCTTCTCTAAGCTTTATCATGCCCCTTTTGAATTTATACTGGCCCGGCACGAACAGGGCGCGACACACATGGCAGACGGCTACGCCCGCGCAACCGGGAAAGTAGGCTGCTGCATAGTGACTTCCGGCCCCGGAGCCACAAACGCCGTAACCGGCCTTGCCACAGCTAATATGGACGGCATTCCGCTGGTCTGCATCAGCGGACAGGTTCCGTCTCACATGATAGGAAATGACGCTTTTCAGGAAGCCGACACAGTTGGGATAACTCGAGCGGTAACAAAACATAACTACCTGATCCGCAATGTTGACGACATTGCGCGCGTAATTCCCGAGGCGTTTCATATAGCTTCAACCGGCAAGCCCGGTCCAGTGCTCATAGATATACCCAAAAATATTCAGCGCGCCGAAACACAGGCCGTCATACAAACCAAGGTGTCGATCAGCGGATACAAACCGTCAAGCAAGGGACATCCTAAACAGATAGCCAAGCTCGCCGATGCCATCAACAAAGCCGTAAGACCTCTGCTTTATGTCGGCGGCGGAGTCATCGCGGGCAACGCCTCAAAGGAACTGACCCAGCTGGCCACAAAGGCACGGATACCGGTTACAACCACATTGATGGGACTGGGCGCATTTCCGGAAACCGATCCGCTGGCCCTGCGAATGCTGGGCATGCACGGAAGCTCTACAGCCAACCTGGCGGTTAGCGCCTGCGACCTGCTGGTTTCAGTCGGGGCCAGGTTCGATGATCGCGTAACCGGGCGCATATCGGAGTTCGCGCCGAAAGCCGTCAAAGCCCATATAGATATAGACCCCTCGGCCATCGGCAAGAGCGTTCCAACCGAGATACCGGTGGTGGGTGATGTCAAACATGTGCTCGCCGAGCTGATAGGAAAAATCAACACAGTTGAACGCAAAGAATGGCTTGATCAGGTCGCAGAATGGCAGAAAGAGTATCCATTCTCTTATGATCGCGACACATCCGACCTCCTGCCACAGTTCGTTATAGAACAGATTTACGAAGTAACCGGAGGCGACGCCACCATTGTAACCGAGGTAGGGCAGCACCAGATGTGGTCTTCGCATTTCTTTAAATATACCAGGCCGAGAAGCTTCCTGTCTTCAGGCGGGCTGGGGACCATGGGCTACGGGATGCCGGCAGCAATCGGCGCCCAGGCCGGGGACCGCAGCCGCACGGTAGTAGACATAGCCGGTGACGGAAGCATCCAGATGAACTTTCAGGAACTGGTGGTGGCGGTAGAACACCAGCTCCCCATAAATGTCGTGATCCTCAACAACGGTTACCTTGGAATGGTGCGCCAGTGGCAGCAGATGTTCTACAACCAGGAATATTCCGCCACAAGGCTCGGCCAGAGCAACCGGGCCAGCATAGAAAGACTCGAAGAGCCCCCAGAGGACAGGTACCTGCCGGACTTTGTTAAACTGGCCGAAGCGCACGGAGCCATGGCAATGCGGGTCAGGGACAAAGAAGAGGTCGCGCCCGCCCTGAAAAAGGCTTTTTCAACAAAAGGTCCTGTAGTAATCGAATGCATAGTCAAACCGGACGAAAACGTCTACCCCATGGTTCCTCCAGGCGCTTCGCTTATGGAGATGATACACAGCATGGCTTGATCCACAGAAATAAGGAGGAATTAAAAATGAAACATGTTATCAGCGCGCTGGTTGAAAATCAGCCCGGAGTCCTGGCCAGAGTTGTGGGCCTTATATCGGGACGGGGATACAATATCGAAAGCCTTACTGTCGCTCCCACCCATGATAGCAAGGTTTCCCGGATGACCCTCTCCGTGCCCGGCGACACCCGCATGCTGGAACAGATCACAAAGCAGCTTAACAAGCTGATAGAGGTCGTAAAGGTCACCGACCTGACAAACAAGAAACATCTCGACAGGGAATTGGCCCTTGTCGAAGTGGCCACCACGGCAAAGGACAGAGCCGATATCGCCAAGCTGGCAGACCTGGCAGGAGCAACAGTCGCGTCAGTTCAACAGAATTCGCTGACTCTCCAGATTGTCGGTCAACAGAATAAAATCGAAGAGGTTTTGGCCCTGCTCAATCCTCACAAAATCCTGCAGCTTTCAAGAAGCGGCGTTATTGCCGTGCCGAAGAACGAATAGATTGCGCAATCGCGCACGCGCAAACCTGAACCGGATAAAATGATAAATGCCAGAACTTCATGAAATGGACCTGGCGTTGGAGGAACGGAAAATGAATGACGACAAAGATAAGGTCGTAATTTTCGACACAACTCTGCGCGACGGAGAGCAGTCACCCGGAGCC
>CAYTRK010000298.1:0-2915 GCA_964440205.1 uncultured Victivallaceae bacterium | reverse complement strand
ATCTGCCTGTCATTGGTTTTGCGCTGAAAAGACGCTGGCAGTCCTTATATAATGTGGCGTTTGGCGGCACGCTCTTTTATTTGCTGATTACACTGGAGTGGATGAGCTCGCCGGAGCATTGGCTGGTGGGTATTGGACTGTTGTTGGTGTGTTTCGTTGAATTCGTCGGCCTGGGACTTATGAAACTTCGAGGCGAGCAGCAGCCGCTGGGTCGGAGACTTGATATTGCACGGCTAATGCTCAACTCGCTGATGTTGATGGGTGTGCTTTACTTTATCATGGAACAAAGCGGTCATGGCAGCTGGCTTGGTGCGGCTTTTCTTATCGCTGCCGTTATTCATATTGTTCTGGCTCGAGCCAGTTGGCGCTGGTTGCCAAAATTCGAACATGAAACACTCGCTTTTCTTGTGAGTGCCTTGACTTTTGCTAGTCTCGCCTTGCCGATTCAGCTTGACGGACCGTGGGTATGTGTAGGATGGAGCATTGAAGGGTTGATTCTTGCATGGTTTGCGTTGCGCGTGGGTTCCCGGAATCTTCAGACGGGAGCAGTGTTTCTTGGCCTAATTGGCCTTGGCAAAGCTCTTGTATATGATGTCACTCTATATGATGTTCCGCCTGATGTTTTCTTAAATGCGCGCTTTGGGGCCGGGCTGTTGTCTGCACTGTTACTCGCTTTTCAATCGGTTCTGTACTCCCGTTTCTCACGAAAGAGCGAATGGGAGAACAAATCACTCGGGGCTCCTTTGCTTACTGTCGCCGTGCTTGGTCTAGTTGCTGTTATGTTTGCTGACGCGTTCTGGACAATAGGCACGAGTGAACCATTGACCTGGGCGTTAACCAGCATGTTGTTGATGGTTACGGCTGTGGTTACCATATTGCTTGCCAGAAATGGAGCCCCTTGCGGGAGGCTTGCCGTGGTTCTGCTTTTTGCAATTCCAGCCAAAATACTATTTCTGGATCTTCGTGTTTGCTACTTTGAGCTCCATCATGGCAGCCAAGAGCTTTTCATCTCACTGTATTTCTGGTTACAGGCAGTGATTATAGCTGTGTTGATTCTGCTTAACCGCTGGCTTGGATCTGGAGGTAAACAACCGGAGTGGAAGGTTGATTTCGGGAGATGGCTCAATTTTGCGGCGTTGGCTTCCGGCATTCTACTTGTGTCTTTTGAATTCGGAAGAGTCAATGAGCCATGGTCCAATACTGCGGTAACTCTTTGGTGGAGTTTATGCGCACTGGGACTTGTGGCATGGGGTTTCTCGCGCCGAACGGCCAGCTACAGGTATGCCGGTTTGTTGTTATTCGGAATCACCGCCTATAAGATTTTCTTTGTTGATTTGTCTGAACTCAGCGGGTTTTTCCGCATTGTTGCGTTTATGGGTGCGGGAATTCTGCTGCTTCTGCTTTCCTTTCTTTATCAACAGCTCTCTGTGTATCTGCTGGACGAATCGCATGAGGGCGGAGCTTCCCAAGAGGAGGAAGACGCATGAGGGCCGGTTTGTGTTTCTTGTGTTTACTTGCAGTAGATATTGCTGGCGCTTCAACAACACCGCGTGATTTCAAGTGGCGGCAGCAGGTAAAAGGAACCATAGAGAAACGCGGCTTATATCGAATCAAAGTAGGGGGCGAAATTTTTGATGGCTGCCGGAGGTTCCCTTCGGATTTGCGTCTTTATCATTCAGAAAGCGCCGAATGTCCTTACTGGATCTGGAAACCCGCTCCAACCGTGGAAGAATCTGTGGTGCCTGCCGACAAGATCAATGACGGATGGATTCCTGAAGAATCATGCCGTCGTATTGATATGATTGTTAAGACCGATGAGGGAAGGGGGCCTGCTCCTCGTCACAATGCAGCCGAAATAAATACCGGAGGTAGACGTTTCCTGCGGCGCGTTGAGGTTTTTGGACGGAATGCTGGACAGAATTGGGCAATTCTTGGAAAAGGGTGGTTGTATGCCGACATTGGTCAAGGTCCAAGACGCAACAACAGAATCGAATATTCCCGGTCAGATTTCGAGGAATTGAGACTCCATATCTATGCTGACGTAAAAGATGCCACTGAAACTGTTATGGTTGACTCTGTGCAGCTTTTGCGCAGACACAAAGCTAAAGGTGAATATGAAAGAGTGCCTCTTGCTCCAATGGAATCTGAAAATGCCGGCGGCGGAGCGCGTGTGCAATCGATGTTTTTTGACATTGGATTTCATAACAGGCCTTTGAGCCGAATTAGTATAGCTGCCGATACACCGGCTTTTGTGCGTGTGGTGAGAGTATATGGGCGTAACGCACAGACCGAGGATTGGGTCGGCATGGGAAGCGGGACCATTGAGCGCGTTGGTGATGCTATTCGAGACACTATAGATATCAATGCACGAAAGATTCGCTATCTTCGTGTCGATATTCTTAACCATGATGACCCACCTTTGAAGAATCCAGCGGTTACCGCGTTTGCTGTTTCGCGGTTCATCGTATTTGAGCCATTGCTGTCCGATCCTGTCACCGTTTATTACGGAGACGAGTATGTTAACCCCCCACGTTACGATCTCCGCAGGCGTACACAAGATCAGGTCAACAAAGCTACTCCGGTTTCTCTGGGTGAACGAAAAAAGAACCAATCATATAGGCCGAAAGGGTATGGCGCAGCAGGTCGGTGGCTTGCTGGAATAGCCGTGGCAATTGTCAGTGCTCTTGTTCTCTGGTCTGTTGTGAGCATGATGCGTCGACAGACTGACATTTAAAGATGCACGCGAGAATGCCGCAGTTATAGGAAATGAAAAGGAAGTCTTATGGACAAGCAGCAGAAGTGTTCGGGTTAAGTATGAAACATGAAAAATACGGGAAGGCCTAGCATGAAAAACATAAGAACATTCATTTATGCCTACGTCAAATCGATGCGGCTATATTATGCCTTTATTACAG
>CAYTRK010000297.1:0-2973 GCA_964440205.1 uncultured Victivallaceae bacterium | reverse complement strand
CGACTGTTTCCGGCCCAATATCAGGGCTTATGGATGTGAGAGCGTTGAAAGCGCTGCCATCACATCAAAGGCCACATTCAAAAGTTGTTTACTCTGTAGAATTACGTAGAGATCGAATCGGTGGATACAAGTTTGCCGGATCACTCAATTATTTTTTACCGGCAAGTCAGACAGATAATACAAAGCGTAAGCGCCACTTCTATAGGAAGACCCGAATTTTTTTGGACGATTCTGCCTCTTTGCCTTTAAAAGCCTTAAGGCTGCATTCCTGTATTTTTCTTCACCCGTATGCCGCCACAGAAACGCCATACTCATAGCGCTGTTTGACGTCGCCCCCTTCAACCCTCTATCTATCAGCCAGTCATTCATTACCTTCATCACGTCTACTGCACGTTTGTCTTTTGTGATCCAGTAGTAGCGGATCAATCCTTCGGTCGCAAAACCATACATGAACTGGCCCCTTGAGTGCGCAAAGGCTGAACCGCCTTCTTTTGATTTTCTAACTCCTGCAGCAATGGTTTTTTCCATCATTGCCATGATTTTTTCATCTCCACCCGTTAGATTATATCCTTCAGTAAGCGTCCAGAGTTTCGCTCCAGCCCCGCGGCATTGCCTCCATGATCCTTCCGGATTGAGAGTTGCGTTATTTAAAGCCAGCATGAAATCATCTTTCGCGTGTAGATCTCCCATTAACACATAACGATAAAGAATGCTCTGGGCTTTATGATGATTGAATTCCACTGAGACATACGGTTTAGGATTTTTGTAATTCCTATCCAATCCAACGTGGTTCGCAGGTGGGGAATAGCGACAGGCTCCAACAAGATGCTTCTTGGGGTGATACTTGCACATAAATACATCGGCAAGATGCAATCCGTGCCTGTCACATATATCCATGTACTGCATATCTCCGGTACGCGCGAACTGAAGCAATGCGGCAAATGGATAATCATAATAATTGGATTCCCATAGAATATTCCACTTATTTTTAACGCCATGCGTATTGGCCCAGTGGAAGACATCACCCCATGGGTAATACCCATAACTGTCCATTGTAACGCCGCGGTACGTGTGACCATCAATTTTCTTTTCAATGGAACGAATAGAATCCTTTAGAGCTTTATCATAACTCTTGACTCGATCTGACATCTCACCGGAAAAATTGGCTGGCTCAGCATCCGCTATAGGTCCAAAAACACGTGTTGTTCTACAGTAGTATTCCGGGCTACAGACAGCCCTTAACGGCAACTGTGTTCCAGCATATAAGTCACTTAACTCGTCATCACTCCCTGGAACACCAAAAAACAACGTTATATAATGTGTCCGCCCCTGCCCCATATAAATGTCAAGCGGCTTTTCAACTTCTTCAGCAAACATAGCCACACGCAACACGCTATCTTCTTCTACTTCGATGGCTTTCGGATGCATTTGCCAGAACCATCGCAAACCGGCATAAACACCTTTCTGACCCGCTTTGAGTCCGCCCCATCCTATTGTCTTTGGTTTGGTGCTCTTTCCTTTCGCTGTTGCCGTTGGCTTGCCATTAACACTGATCTGGCTTAAGTCCGAATCTTTAGCCACTATCATTGCGTTTTTTCCGGAATAGATTTTGTTCTCACCTCCAATGTACCCTTTGGCTCCTTGTAGTGCCGTAGGCAATATTAGAGAAAGATCAGAAAGAGTAACATGATCTGAAGGCTTTTTTCCGGACGCATTCACATAACTGAAATCAACTTTAACAATGGGGGAATTCTGAAACACATGAATATAGCAGATATAGGAAAACGGAGAGTCTTCGCCATTATTAAGCCGTCCGCTGGCTCGCAAAACCACGCATTCAGAACCTTCCTCATGTATCGCAACAACCGAATCATCTCCAGGTAGATATTTTTTCCCATTTATTGTCGCAACAAATCCCTTTTTGTGTGGAGAAATAACCTGATAGGGTCCAGATGAGTTAAGGGCATAGACGGAATCGAAAAGATTGAATCCTTTTTTCTTGATCACAAGTTTAAGCGCCCTTGTTTCTACCGTGATTTCGTTACCTTTCTCCCTAACCATAAAGTTTTTTTTGGCGTTAAAACCAGCTTTACCCTTGATCAAGCTATATGTCTGAGTTTTGTTTGCCTTTATGCTGGTCTGAAAAACAACATGAACCCACTTTAATGACTTGTCATCCAGCCATCTTGCAACTTCAGAAAACTGGCATGGAACCCGTTTGCCGCGACTCGTTGTTAGAGCTAATTCTTCTACTTCCTTCACGACACCTTCAGGTAAAGGAATCCCCATGCGAATCGGTTCATTAACCCTATCAACACCCGCTTGTTCTTTCACAGTAAGCTCAGTTATTACACCGGATGCCGATTCAATTAAAAACAGCAAAAAAAACACACAAAATGCCACCCCGAACATCTCAGACTTTTTTGATCTGAAACAGTTCAGCGCATCGTTTGCTAACCCGCATATCTCACAGGATTTCGTAGTGAGAGCGTGGAAAGTGCTACTGCGGGCATGCGAATTGGTGAAACGCCGGAGCCGCCGTATAGACATACTGCAATCTGGCTTTTTGTCAATTCGTACCGTCTCAGTGTCGCTATCCGCGCTCGCAGCAGAAATTTTGTGAGATATGCGGGCTAACCCCCAGCTTAAATGATGCCGTCTGAACAATATAAAATTCATCACACAATCCTTTCTTTTTGCCAATGAGTGAAATTATCTCTCAACAATAACACTGTCAATAATAAAGAAGAAAGAATCGGGAAGTGTAATTGTAGTTGACTACGTATAACCTGATCTATTCACGCGCCAAGTTTACCGCAGCTACCTTGCTTGGCTTTTTCCCTGAATAGATTAGGATCGCTCTGTTTGGCGTAAAGCTCCACCAACCAATCGCTTTATCACATGATGCCATCTTCGAGTTGTGTCCGTGTCCATTGGTTAAGAAGGGGATCCTGTATGCTTTCCATCCAATCA
>CAYTRK010000296.1:0-2978 GCA_964440205.1 uncultured Victivallaceae bacterium | reverse complement strand
CCAATCGGATTTGTTTCCAATACACAGAAAAGAGACGTTAGCGATTTCGGGCTAAAAAACCATTCCGGTGAATCTCGAATTGAGCTTCTCCCCTCTCAGAAACAGTTTATGTATAAGCTGGAAGATGAACAACATCTCACCGTTGTCTACTACCTTCATAAGGCCCGTCCAATCAGATCACGGTTTAAACGAGGGCTTGACGAAAAGGAAACCGGCGTTTTTGCTTCGCGGACCCCCGACCGCCTGTCGCCCATCGGCATTCAGGACGTTCACCTTCTCGAAATTAGTGGACCCACACTGATTGTGGAAGGACTCGATGCTATTGACCGCACACCTGTGCTGGACATCAAGATGTGCTGGCGCCGTGAATGAACCCATTGTGACCCGCATGTTCCACATTTTTCCGGCGGACATTCAATCCTTGACGGATTCGGTCACCTGTACTATGTTCATGCAATTGAAACATAAAGAGTCAGGAGTTCCTCGTGCATGGTGAGTATTGGAAACAGGAGATTCAAACGGAGCAAAATGAAATGAACGCATTCTTTACCTGGTAATCCGGGTCGAAGATTTGAGCGTTCCTTCAAATTTCGAGCAGTGCTCACATATCTACGCAACACCCTTGCGACACAATTTATAGTTTAACTTGATCTATTCATGAAAAACGCCAAGCAAGTTGTAAGTTGTGCGGAACGGAAGTTATACGCAGTTCCAGCGAGTTGGCGGTGGTTAACCATGGCAGGCAACTCGCTGCGCCTTGTAACTGCGGCAAACTTGGCGCGTGAATAGATCAGGTTAGAGACAGAAAAAAGGAGATATCATGAAGACACCCAAAAAGGTCGTTATAATCGGCTGTTCAGGCGCTGGCGCCCTCGCAGCAATGACATTGAAAAATCTGCAGCCGGAGGTTGATGTAACAATTTTGCGCGAACCTGACGAAGAAGGCCTTTTAACCCGTTGCGCAACTCCGTATATCTGCTGCGGTAACGTCATGGTTGAGCCGTCCTACAAAGACGATGCGATGTTCACAGACCAGAATATACGCCTGGTGAATTCACGGGCTGAATACCTTGACAACCAACGCAAAGAAGTCACAACAACGGAAGGCGAAAAGCACACTTATGATATCCTGATTCTTGCAACAGGAGCCAAACCTGTAATGCCGCCGGTTCCCGGTGTTGATCTTGCGGGTGTATTTGCGTTGCGCAAGAGCGGCGACGCTATCAATATTTTGAATTGGCTGAACACAAAACGCGTACGCACTGCCGTAATGCTGGGCGCAGGGCCAATTGGCGTTGAAATCTCATATCTTGCCGCACGCCATGGAATAAAGATCTACGTAGTGGAAATGCTGGAAAACATTTTGCCGAAGGCTCTCGATCCGGATATGGGCAACGAAGTGGAAGCTTATATGAAGAGTTGCGACATCGAACTGCGCTTGAAGCAGCGCCTGGAGACCATCACAGGGAACGGCGAAGTCAACGGAGTTGCGCTTTCCTCGGGCGAGCACATTGAGGCCCAGATGGCGCTGATATCGGCGGGGGTTAAGCCAAACACCGAATTGGCGGAAAATGCAGGCCTGAAACTGGGTCATTTCGGGTTACAGGTAAACAAATATCTTCAAACCTCCGACCCATCTATCTACGCCGGTGGCGATCTGATTGAATATCCCCATTGGGTCACAGGGAAACAATCACTTGGCCAGTTGCGACCCAATGCCGTCATCGCCGGCAGAGTCATTGCAAGAAATATACTTGGCGGAACCGTTGAGTATCCGGGGTTCATAAACAGCTTTGCGACAAAATTTTTCGACAAGTCAATTGCCGGAACCGGATTGACTGAACAACAAGCTGTTGCGGAAGGAATCGAAGTCGTAAGCGCAAAACAGTCCGCAGCCAGCATGCACTCCATGATGATAGGACGCAAACCCTATACGGTAAAACTTGTTTTCGATAAGGCAAGCGGCAGTATTATTGGAGGTCAAATCGTCAGTGATAGTGATGGTCCGCTAAAACACATTGATGTTATCACTGCCGCCATACGAGGGAAACTCGCCGCAATCGATCTGGCTACGGTTCGATGTGCCGGACAACCGGAATTATCTCCGGATCCGGGCAAGGAGCCAATTGCACTGGCGGCCGGTCAGGCATATGACATGATGTGTTGAGTAACAAAATTAAAAAACGATACCGGCCGCGCAGAAGGGCGCGGGCGCCCTCAGGCCATGGGGCTGATTTTGGACAGAGAATAGATGTCTTATTTTCATCTTGCCGGGAGTTTCTAATATAGAATAGAGTTTTAAGGGTAGAATTTGGGAGCCTTTTGTAGCTGCATCGCTTAGAAAAAGCAGGGAGAATGGAATGACAAAAAAACTGAGCGCCACTCTTGAGGATTACCTGGCGGTCGTACTGAGGTTTCAAAGAGAAAAACGGTTCGCGCGTGTTAGCGACATCTCTTCAACGCTGGGAGTTGCCAAGTCGGCTGTAACAGCCGCCTTGCAGAGCCTCGCTTCGAAAGAGCTTATAAACTACCAGCCGTATGAGCCCGTAACCCTGACAACCAAGGGTGAAAAACAGGCTAAGGAACTCCTGTTGCGGCATCAGATCATCCTGGATTTTCTCCAGAATGTTCTCGCGATTGACCACGATGAGGCAGACTCGATTGCGTGTGAGATGGAGCATTCAATTAATTCGGTTGCGCTGGAAAAATTTGTCTGTTTCCTGGCTTTCATCGGCACACGCCCTGACAAAGGAAAGACCTGGCTAAAAGAATTTCAACGTTTCACAAAGAGCGGAGCACATGGACAAACGTGCAAAGAATGCATGAAAGAATACCTGCAAAAAGCTCGCACTGAAACCTGAAACGCCCGGAATCTTTGTCGTCTCCCCTCCGCACGTCCCACATTCTACGTCTTACCTCCCAAACTCTTCCACGTCGCCGCAGGAATTCTGTGAGATATGCGAGGTAAGTGAGTCGGG
>CAYTRK010000295.1:0-2984 GCA_964440205.1 uncultured Victivallaceae bacterium | reverse complement strand
TTTATTAACGACGATGAAAGCGGGCTGCATGCGGATTTTGAAAAATGGCTTGAAAAACTTGCTCCTGAAAAGCCGCACTCGCAGTATGCGCACAACGGTTTTGAGGATAATGCCGATGCGCATCTGAAACGTTCGGTGATGGGCAGGGAAGTCGTGGTGGCGGTTACCGGCGGCAAGCTTGATTTCGGGCCGTGGGAACGAATTTTCTACGGCGAGTTTGACGGGAAGAGAAAGAAGAGGGCGCTGGTTAAGGTGATAGGCGAGTAGGCGGCGAGATGCGTTTTGCTCGTGCATGGCGCAAGATGCATCCTGTTCGTGTGTGTTGCGAGGGGATAAATGCAGGTTAAAGAATTCCATTATGATTTGCCTGGGGAGCTTATAGCCCAGGAGCCGCTGGAGCGACGGGAAGACTCGCGCATGATGGTTCTTGACCGGACTTCCGGTGATGTGTCCGATGAGCATACCAGGGACATTTTGAAGCATTTGAGGGAAGGCGACCTGATCGTTATCAACGACACCAGGGTAATACCTGCGCGTGTGCGTGGCAGAAGGGCTGACACGGGCGGGAAGGTTGAGCTGCTTTTTCTGGAGCCTGTTTCCGGGGATTGTTGGGAAGCTTTTTACAAGGCATCGGGTCGGGCGCGCGAGGGGATGCGGATTGTTGTTGGAGACAGCCGGTTTGTTCTGCTTATTAATGAGGTTTTGCCGGGCGGGAAAGTGGCGGTATCTCTTGAGAATGGCGCGGACGTTAGAACGGCGCTTGATTATGCGGGCGAGCCGCCGTTGCCGCCTTACATAAGCCGGGCGGACGAGGACGGGAGGCTTCGATCGCTTGATTCCGAACGGTATCAGACTGTTTATGCCCGTAGTCCAGGCGCTATAGCCGCCCCGACAGCAGGTTTGCATTTTACCGACTCATTGCTGGAGCAGGCCGTGGGAATGGGGGTCGAAGTGGTTCCTGTAACATTGCATGTCGGGCCGGGCACATTTGTTCCGGTCAGGAGTGACCGTGTTGAGATGCATGATATGGAAGCCGAGCGGTATGAAGTTTCTGAGGGTACGGCAAGGGCAATCAACTTGGCAAAGGATGAAGGCAGGCGGGTAATCGCAGTGGGGACCACTACGGTCCGGACTCTCGAATCTGTCGGGGATAAGAATGGCCGTATTGTATCGGGAGCCGGCAGGACCAGTCTGTTTATTTATCCTTCTTATGATTTCAAGGTTGTGGATGCCTTCCTGACCAATTTTCATCTGCCTGAATCCACGCTGTTGATGCTGGTCTGCGCGTTCGCAGGCACTGAATATACGCTGGATGCGTACAGGCGCGCAATTGACTCCGGGTATCGGTTTTACAGCTATGGGGACTGTATGCTCATAACGTGAAAATTGTGCCGAAAAATTTTAACAAAACTCCTTGACTTCTGTGAGATGATAACGTAAAAATAAATTATCCTTCATAAAGTGGGGGTAAACAAGAAGGAGAAGAACTTATGAGCAGGTTTTTGAAAAAAGTCGGGCTGAGGTCTTTTACTTTGATAGAGCTTCTGGTTGTGATCGCGATCATCGGTATTCTGGCGGCTATGCTGTTACCTGCGATCCAGAAGGCTCGGGAGTATGCAAGGCGAAACGACTGTTCAAACAATTTGAGACAGCTTGGGATAGCACTCCAAATGTATTCTATGGATCATAGTGAAAGTTACCCCGACTATATTCATGAATTGGGTGAATATGTGGATTCTAAAACAGATGTATTAATATGCAAGAGTGACCCTGAGCGTGATCAGGCGGCTGGGTTATGGTCTGATATTAACGATGTTGCATCAGGGGAAAAATATTGCAGTTACAACTATTTTACAAACTTTGGACCAGAATCTGATTCTCGCCATGTTATTTTGTGCGACAAGAATGGGGAGGACAACAACGTAACGCAAAGTACTAATGGCTTTGGTGGTAATCATCAGGGAAAGGGAGGCAATGTTCTGTTTGTCGATGGCTCTGTGAATTGGTTTCTGCTAGACGACTGGGCAACCAATCAATTTGTCGACGTGACTAATGTAGTTGGCTATTGACCCAAATTATTTAGGAACAAGAAAAGCCGGAAGCATGTGATGCTTCCGGCTTTTTTATTGTGGACTGATGTATGACTGAGTTAAAAACTGCCAGGGTTGTTGTTGATATTTCGGTGGACCGGGAATTCGATTACCTGATTCCCGAAAATCTGGTCTGTCGCTGCCGGATTGGCAGCCGGGTGGTTGTTCCTTTCGGGCGTTCTCGGAAAATCGGTTATATTGTGGGTTTCGGCGGTTCATCGGGTTCCCGGAAACTCAAGGAGATAGCCGACGTTGAGGGTGACCGTCCATTTATTGACGGTGTTTCTTTGGATCTGGCTCGATGGATTGCAGACTATTACTGTTCGCCGATCGGCAGTGTAGTTCGGTCATTGCTGCCTGGAGCCGTCCGTGGCGGCGAGATTTTTAAAGAGCAGCTTGTTGCGTCGCTTGAAAAGAATATCCCGGATTCTGATGCTGAAGCGCTTTCGGGCAAGCATCAGGCGGTGGTTGATCTATTGAGGCAATCCGGGGAGATGCCTGTCAGCGAGCTTACGCGTACTCTGGGAATCAGCGTTTCTCCGGTTAAGACCTTGGAGAAACGGGGGTTTCTGGATCTGGGAAAGCGGCGGGTTCGCAGAAATCCTTTTCTAAACCGTCGCATGGTTCGGACCGAACCCCTGGAACTTATGTCTGAGCAGAAGCAGGCTCTGAGTCATATTTTAGACAACGGCAGCAAGGAGGGGCCGGGATTTCGGGTAACCCTGCTTTATGGCGTTACCGGCAGCGGCAAGACGGAGGTCTATCTCCAGGCAATAGCTCATTTTCTTGAACGTGGTAAAGGGGCCATTATGCTGGTTCCGGAGATATCGCTGACTCCACAGACTGTTGAGCGATTCACCTCCAGATTTGGTGAGAGGGTGGCGGTATTGCACA
>CAYTRK010000294.1:0-2990 GCA_964440205.1 uncultured Victivallaceae bacterium | reverse complement strand
CTCCATTCAGAAACTGGTTTATAAAGACCTCCTTCAGAATATTATCCGCGGGACAATACCTCCTGGCCAAAAACTGCTTCCCGAGAAAATTGCCAGGCAGATGCTCGTCTCCACCACGCCGGTGCGAGAAGCTCTCAGCCGTCTAGAGGCAAAAGGATTTGCAACTCACCATCAGCAACGCGGCTGGGTTGTCAGTGAATTGTCTCAAGATAAACTCAAGGAGATACTTGACCTTCGCATTCTTCTTGAATGTGAAGCGATTAGTCGGGCAGCAAAAAACATCACTCGAGAAACATTGAGACAGTTAGAGCACGTCAAGGAGATCATAGAGCATATTGATCAGGAGCGAGATCCCATAGGATTTCATGAGGCCAACCGAACGTTCCACTTGCTTGCGTACAAGGATTGCGGGTCTGCCAAAATGCTGGACATCATCAAAGAACTCTGGGATTTGTCGAGCCCATACTATCAAATCCTTTTTCGTCAATCACTTGTGCCGAAGCCGACGTCGGGAATAAATCACCATTACCAGATTATAAAGGCGCTTCAGGCTGGCGATTCCCTTGGAGCAAAGGAATGGCTGAGGAAGGATATTGAGCAACCAGCCGATTTCGTTTTCAGACTGTTTGATATGTATGCCAGGTCTATTGAATAAGGTGCATCGTGCCCTCTTAACCTGGCTTTCGCTCAAACCAAAATCTGTCTTTTCCAAAAACATGCAATTCTGCCGCGCCCACCAAGACAACCATCACTGCCGGATAGAGTGATAGAACGACTTTATGATGGGAGTAAAGAGGAAGAGCCCGGCAACCAGGAAAAGCACAATCGCCAGCGGAGATGTTCCCAGATAGGCCAGTAACGACATGTCGCCTTTGTATATCGCAGCCTGGCTCATGTTGAATTCAAGCTGTGGGCCGAGAACGTAGCCGATCAGGAGCGGAGTAACTGGAAAATTGAGCAGGCGCATACCAAAAGCAAGCACGCCGATCACAAGAGTTAACGGGATGTCAGAGAATAAACCGCTCGGGATATACACGCCTATCAGAGAGCAGATTACGATCAGTCCCAGCAATATAGGAGTAGGGAAATTTATGACATAGCCGAAAGCCCTGATAACGATGTATGCTGCAGGAATTAGGAGAATATTTGACATGATGAGGAGAATGAAGGATGAATAGACAACTTCTGGATTATCCACCATCAGCCGCACCCCCGGGAAAATGCCATGCAGGGTCATTGAGGCCAGCATTAAGGCCGTGGCCGGTTCTCCAGGAATACCCAGGGCAAGTGTCGGGATAAGGGCGCCACCGGTAATCGCATTGTTGGAGGATTCGGCGGCGATCAACCCATCCGGCTCTCCTTTGCCGAAATTACCCCTGTTTTTCGAGAACTTCTTCGCGGTCGTGTATGCAACAAATGTTGAGGCAGTTGCGCCGACACCCGGCAGAATGCCAAGCCCAATACCAATCATGGATGATCTGATCAGATTAGAGATCCGCCCTTTCCACTCCTGCAATTTTGGAAAAATCGGCTTAGAGCAACGGATAGCTTCTACATAAGCCGCAGTCCGCGACTCATGGATTCGGTAAAAGACTTCAGCGAGTGGATAAATTCCAACGACAATCGGCATAAGAGATATTCCACCAGCCAAAAAATCAAACCCGAAGGTAAAGCGCATCTCACCGCTTACTGGATCGTCACCGATGGCCGCAAGTATCAGGCCGGCGAATCCCATCAGAATTCCTTTGACCTGATTCCCTTCCGAGAGCGAACTAATACAGGCAAGGCCCATGCAAATAAGGCCGCATATCTCCAACGGCCCGCCATATTTCAAAGAAAGATCTGCAAGGAGTGGCGCAGCAAGGATGAGTGCTGCACAGGAAAGCAATCCCCCAAAGATTGAGGCGGCCGTAACCCACCCCAAGGCCTGGCCCGCCTTGCCCGCTTTGGCCATCGGATAGCCGTCCATACCTGTCGCGGCCGATTGAGGCGTTCCGGGAGTATTGAGCAAGACTGCGGATACAGAACCGCCATATATGGACGATCCGTAGACTCCCATGAGAAGGGCAATGGCTGCAATTGGCTCCATCTGCAGGGTAAACGGAAGGCAGACAACGATGGCAACTGCGGTACCAAGACCCGGTATGGCACCCACAATCGCGCCGAACAAAACACCGACAAAAAGTACAAGAATTACCTCCGGCGACAGTACCATCCCAAGTGCCGTCACTAATTGCTCAGACATGTCCCCACCTCACCCAAAGAGATCCAAGATGCCGCGAGGCATGGAAATTTTCAGAATTTTCTCAAAGACGAACCAAAACAGCAATGCAGTGAGGCCGGCGACCGACAGGACTATTTTGAGGTTCCGCATCCCCCCGAGAAAACAGAACGCGACAAGAAAGAGAAAAGTTGAAACAGGCAGCCCGAGAACAGGAAAGAGGAAAAAATACGCAGCAATGACCGCCAGAGCCGCGAGGAGAGAGGGTGCACTTTTCGAGAGATCGACGGAACTCTTTTGTTTTTTGCCGGTCACAAAATAAATACCCGACACAGAAATCCAACCGATAAGCAGCCATTTCGGGTAGCTCATAGGTCCCATCACCATCGAATCATCCAAATAACCGGGATTGAAGGTGAGGGCAATAGAGAGAAACACAACCCCACCGGCAATAAAGACCAGCGCAATAACTCTGTCTCTAGTCAGCAATTCTCGCATCAACCTCTCCAATTCTTGGTTTCCCGATAAATGGCATTAGCATAGGCGCGGCGATCGAATGATAATTTTATGCTACATTATATACTTTTTCCAGTCAATCTAATTATTGGCATACAAAAAAATGATTAAATACCATGTACTAAATGATATAAACCGCGGCAAAAAGAGGAGCAGAAGTTTTTATTCTTGACATTCAATGACACTTTTCGCAAACTAATGCAGGCTGTGTTGCGTGGGGTCTTTGACCAGGTATGAAAATAGATAGTATCAA
>CAYTRK010000293.1:0-2999 GCA_964440205.1 uncultured Victivallaceae bacterium | reverse complement strand
TACTACTTAATCTTAGAGTTCCCGGCATGAACTTCTTCCGCACGGTGTTCTTCATTCCGGCAGTTATTTCCGGAGTTGCCGTGTCATTAATGTGGATATGGTTTCTGCAACCAGATACCGGAGTAGTCAACACATTATTGAGCTACATTGGTGTTCAAGGTCCTAATTGGTTTTGGGATAAAGATTGGGCTTTGCCATCGGTCGCAATAATGAGTGTGTGGAAGGTCGGTGGATCCGCAATTATCTATTTGGCAGGATTGCAGAATATCCCGGCCCATTTATACGAGGCGGCCGAGATTGATGGCGCCAACAGATGGACTAGATTCTGGAAAATAACTCTACCTTTGTTGACACCAACCCTCTTCTTCCAATTGGTTATCGAACTCATTGACGCTTTCAAAATCTTTACCGAAGCCTTCGTCATTACACGGGGTGGTCCGCTGAAGGCAACATATTTCTTCTTATACTATTTTTATGAAGAGGCTTTTAAGAATTTTAATATGGGTTACGCTTCGGCACTTGCGCTGTTCTTATTGGCAGTGATCATGATAACTACGGTGTTCGTGAACTATACATCCAAGAAATGGGTCTTTTATGAGAACTAAGACGATTATTCAATCGCAGCAGGAGAATGAATTGAGTATTGAACGTCAGTTGCGAAAGGGGCAAATCGGGCGACGCGCTAAGACACTTGCGTTCTATGCTGTAGTCTATCTGTTTATGATAGCTCTGGCTTTTGTGTTTATGTTGCCAATTCTTTGGATGCTTTCAACTTCTCTTAAATTGCCACAAGAAGTTATGGCATGGCCCCCCGAATGGGTACCCTCCAATCCACAATGGGGTAATTACTCAGAAGCGTTTTCTAAATACCCACTTGCTCGATTCATGTTAAATAGTGCGTTCTTAGTGGCTGTCAATATCGTTGGAGAATTGATTTCGGTTCCTGTTATTGCGTATGGTTTTGCACGGTTTAAATTTCCTGGGAAGAACGTGCTCTTTCTGATGATGTTGAGCACAATGATGATACCCGGACATATTAAGCTGATTCCGCTTTTTTGGCTTTATCAACGTCTCGACTTGATTGGCACCTACTGGCCGCTTGTATTACCTGCTTTTGTTGGCAACCCCTTCCTCATTTTCCTGATGACACAGTACATACGAACGATTCCTCGTGAGCTGGATGATGCTGCACGCATTGATGGGGCAGGTACATGGGGTATTCTCTATCACATCATCATTCCATTAGTCAGACCAGCCCTTGCAGTCGTCTTCGTTTTTACGTTCTTGTGGACATGGAATAACTTCTTGGAACCACTCATATATCTACGGGACTTCGAGTCCTATCCAATCTCTGTCGGACTAGCCTTTTTCCGAGGCCGCTACAGTGTCGAATGGAACTTATTCATGGCAGCAACACTCGTTTCGATACTCCCAATCTTGGTGCTCTATTTCTTTGCCCAACGGCATCTGATTGGCGGATTGTCATCGATAGGGATAAAAGGTTAAGAGGTGAGAGAAAATGCAAGAGTACTTGATCAATGAGATCTTTGACATTCCAACTTTCGAGAAGCCCAGGGCATTACGACAAACGTGGCTCAAGGACGTTGGCTTCGATGAAGCGCCCGGCTATTCTGAAAGGATGGGTCTTGTCGAACTTGCTGACTTCTTGGAAGTCTCGGCTCCTAGGTTAGATTTTGTCAAGATTGTGACTTCTCAGATACTCTATAGTCCTGAGCATTGGCTAAAGCGCAAGATCGAAACGTATCAACGATTTGGTATCGAACCTTACCTTGATCATTCGTTTTTCATCAGCGCCTACAAACAAGGGATTGTCGACAAAGCAATCAGTGCTGGTCGGGGTTTAGGCTTTCGGGTTATCGAGTTCATGAATACCGGGAATGACGTAAGTCCTCAGCAATGGAAAACCTGGCGCAATCTCGCGCTAGAAAATGACATGCGAATTGTCTTTGAATACCATCCATCACGTAACTGGGATCCTGACCAGCCAGATCACCCCATAACTGCGGAAGGCATTCTTGCAACCGCCTCTCCTTTTTTGGATGACGGTGCATTCGCAGTCATGTTAGACCATGATCTATTCGAACCACATAACAATGCAACAATCGATGCAATTGGGTCAGTTGTGGATGAATTAGGTTTGGAACGACTGGTGTTTGAAGCCACATCACCAAAGGAAGGTCCTATGATCTGGCACAAAAACTTGATGACCTATTTTGGTGTGTTTGGTCCGGATTGTAACGTCGCCAATATCATGCCGAGCCAAGCAATGTACGTTGAGTCGATGCGTACTGGGTGAACACAAGAATCTGTCGCAATCCACCATATCCAACTCTGCAAATGCAGACAGTATAAGTAGGGAGTGTCAATATGACCAAAATAGTATTCATTGGGGCAGGAAGTACTATATTCGCAAAGAACCTTATGGGTGACATCTGGAGTTATCCCGAGCTTGCAGATGCTTCTGTCACCTTGATGGATATTGACCCCAAGCGCCTAAAGCAGTCTGAGCAGGTTGCCAATCTTATTATCAGCACATTGGGTATTGATCCCAAAATAGAAATAACTACTAATCGCCGTGAAGCGCTCACAGGGGCAGATTATGTCGTCTGCATGATTCAGGTTGGCGGATATGAACCTGCCACAGTTATTGACTTTGAGATTCCCAAAAAGTACGGGTTACATCAGACAATCGCAGATACACTTGGAATCGGTGGAATCATGCGTGGGCTGCGGACGATTCCTGTACTTCTCGATATAGCAAAGGATATGGAAGAGCTTTGCCCAGATGCGCTGTTTATCAACTATGTAAATCCAATGTGTATGAATCAGTGGGCACTTAGCCGGGCGAGCAGCATTAAAACGATTGGTCTGTGCCACAGTATTCCCGCGACAGCACGCAAGCTTTCGAGCGATATTGGCGTGCCATATGAAGATATCACCTATCACGTTGCCGGAATCAATCACATGGCGTTCTTTCT
>CAYTRK010000292.1:0-3023 GCA_964440205.1 uncultured Victivallaceae bacterium | reverse complement strand
ATGTTCTTCACTTGCCGTTCTCCTTCTGGCATTGAATCACCATCGGCGAATTATTTTTCAGACTATGACAGCTTTGCTTGCGTGGTCTGTGTCAGTGCAGCCGGAGACGGCGCGAAATGCGCCGGAAAAATGAAATGGTCGGGGCGCCGAGATTCGAACTCGGGACCTCTTGAACCCCATTCAAGCGCGCTGCCAAACTGCGCTACGCCCCGTACATTACAGATAAGCTGAAAACATTAAGCTAATAACCAACTGACGTCAAGGCCAGCGGCCGAGGAAATGACATGCTTTTCTGTCAACATTCCCATTTCCAAAAGCGACAATTTTACGCGTCTTCAATAACAGCTTTTTCCTTAAGCTCCTCAACAAACTGCGATATTGCCCTGCCCCGATATAGATGCCTCAGATATTCGCGCACTTTGTCACGGGCTTCCTCATACGTCGCGTCTCCGCCTTTATCATGGGCCGTCTTCCTGAGAATATGCAAGCCCAGGCGGCTTTCCACAACATCACTGATTTCACCGACATTAAGCGAAAATATGACCTCGTCCAGTTCAGGCAACATCATACCGCGCTGTACCCACCCGAGACTTCCGCCTGTCTTTGAACCGCTGGCGCATTCCGAATGAGCCGCGGCTTCGTCGCCGAATTCTGCGCCCTGCTCCACCCTGTCCTTTATGGACAACAACTTGGACCGCGCGGTCTGCTTATCGCCATCATGAACAGAGTCGGGTTTCACAAGAATATGCTGAACCTGCGCCATTTCAGGCTTCACATAATCAGATTTGTGCTCCTGATAATAGACCTCTATATCCTTCTCTGTAGGCTCAGTTATGTCCGAAAGTTTCCTTTCTACAAGCAAATCAACCTTCCGTCCCTGCTCTATACTTGTTCGCACAAGGTCTTCGCTCAAACCCTGTTTTTTTATCATTTGATCAAACGCCTCTTCCCCCCCGGCATTTTTAACCATCTGCTGCAAACGTTGTTCCACTTCATCGCGGGAAACCCTGATGTCCAGCTTCTGAGCTTCCTGATGCAATAAAGCCGAGCCTACAGCCTGCTCCCTGGCTTTCTCCATAAGCTCCGAACTGAGTTCTTTAAGCCGCTCGGCGGTCATATGGTCGGAATAAAACTTCACCAACCTGTCATATTCGTATCTTATTGCGCTTTCCGGTATCTCCCGGCCATTAATCTTTAATGCCATTCAATCCTCCTCAACCGGACGTCGGTCCGCCTGTTTTTCCAGTTCGCGGACCATTTCTTCCGGCTTGCTGTTCACTTCTACGGAAATAGAATACACGGAACTCCCCTTTACTTCAAAGAAATGAATCATCCGCTCCGCCTGTTTTCGATAATCTCTGAGCTTGCGTTCAACAAGCTCCGCGGTGTCGTCAGAACGCCCGGTCCTGTCGCCGCCGGAGTTGAGCCTGATTCTCTCCCTTGCCACTTCCGGACTCGCCGTAAGCCTTATCAGAGCGTTGAGTTCAAGAAACTCGGAGGTGAAGCGGGCCTGTCGGGCGTCCCGCGGAAAACCGTTGAGAAGAACCCGGTCGGCCGGGCTGATACTGTTTATCTCGATAAACCGAGCAATCAGTTTGCCGGCAATCCCATAGTCATGCGGCTCAAGAACTGATCCCGTTTCCAGGCTGTTTCTGACTACGTCAAGTTCGCTGCGACTCAGATCGTGTTCGGATCCTCCCGCGTTAATCCTCCGAAGTTCCGCCCCGAAATCGAAATGGAAGCACCTTCTTCCCCATAAACCTTTTGAGGCCAAGCAATTACCAAGAGGCGTCTTGCCGCTACCTGTTGGCCCGATAAGCAGTGCGGCCCGCCGCCTGCATGGAGAATTCATAACGACACCCAGACCTGACGGTTCCGGGGGCCGTCGAATTCGCAGAAATAAATGCCCTGCCATGTCCCAAGCTGAAGCTGGCCGTTCTCGACAGGAATTCTTGCCGAAGAGCCTATGAGACTGCTTTTCACATGAGCTGCCGCGTTTCCTTCAGCGTGCCGGTATCCGTCATTCCATGGAACAAGACGATCAAGCGCCTTCTGGACATCTTTCATAACATCTGGATCAGCATTCTCGTTAATTGTGATTCCAGCGGTTGTGTGCGGGACATAAACGGTAACCGCGCCGTTTTCGATGCCCAGAGAATCAATACATTTTCCCACGTCCCGGGTAATATTGATGAATTCACTCCGCGAATTGCTGCTGACTGTAAACTGCTCCATTAAAACCTCCTGTTGACAGTTCTTTTAGCATAGGACAATATTCGCCCGAAGCTTCAAGCACAAGAGAAGAATGAACGATAAAGTCTCAGGCGTTAACATTTGAACGATATCCAATTCTTATTTTGAGAAAAGTAGAAACTACAAAATTCGCTGGATCACGCAAAAGTAAACTGATTTGACTCGATGGATGAACCGGTGGGCAAGAACAATAAGATGACAGGTTCCGGAGAAATACAATGAAAGCCCTGATACAGCGAGTTGCAGAGGCAAGCGTTGCGGTGGAGGGGGCGCCTTTGACTGAAACAGGAAAAGGCTATCTTGTTCTGCTTGGTGTTACACGGCATGACACGGAAGAGGACGCCGCTTATCTGGCAAGAAAGACAGTCGGGCTGCGGATATTTCCGGACCAGAGCGGGCGCATGAATCTTTCTGTCCAACAGGTTAACGGCGAAATACTTGTCGTGTCGCAATTCACCTTATGCGCGAATACAAGAAAAGGCAATCGCCCCAGCTTCGTGGATGCTGCGCCGCCGGAAGAAGCCAACAGGCTTTACAAACTTTACGTGGATTCTCTCAGGCAATGCATGGACGAAAAAAGAATCAAAACCGGGACATTCCAGGCCCACATGTCCGTCCGACTGGTAAATGACGGCCCAGTCACAATAGAACTTGATTCAACGCAATCGCATGGCTGACTTAGCCTTCGGTAAATCTTCCAGATTTCCCGGTTTCGCCATGTTTGCGCCGTGAGGGGAGGCAAGAAAGTGGGAGGGAAGGAGATAAGAAGA
>CAYTRK010000291.1:0-3023 GCA_964440205.1 uncultured Victivallaceae bacterium | reverse complement strand
GATGCTCCAGTTAGTAAGCGCAAGTCGCATTATTCTATCCTTTCCTTATGGGTTTAAGACCGCATGTTGAGCGTATGCAATTCATTATTCCCGGCACTTCTTTTCCAGAAACTTCATAAAAAGCTGTTTTGCCTTTCTGTTGGCGCTCAACCAGTCGATGAGCCTGCATCAGTCTTAGATGCGACGAAGCATGGCTTTGCGAGATACCGCACCGCTTTGCGATTTCGCCAACTGCAAACTCACCGTGTTGAAGTAGGTCGAGAATCATCAGCCTGGTAGGGTGTGCTATAGTCTTGAGGCAATCCGCTGCGTATTCCAAGGTTTGTGGCGGTATAAGTTTCTGCTTCATATTCGGTTCCTTTGTTTGAGTATGACAATATCATGAGATTATAATATGTCAAGGTGTTGTTTGAAAAAACTACGGGTGATTGGTATTTTTTGGGAACGCGGGATTTGGGATGTGGGGACGGGAGAGCCTTTAACCGCGAATGTGCGCTAATAGAAGAAAAGAAAAGTTGACTACGAAATTCGCTTAAGGGGAGCAGGTTGGAGGACAACCTGCTGTGCGAGATAAGAAATTATCCACTGATGAACACGGAATGTCCAATGATGAAGGGGGGGGAGGAGAAGAGAATTTAGACAGGATTATGGGGGTGAAGTGGATGGGGAGGGTATCGCTACGAAATTTTATGAGGTATGCGGGCTAAGAGATAACGACATGGAACATAAGGGAAACGCCTATTGTGGAGTTTATGCGGCGCTGGCAGTATTAATGGAGAATATGGGTCTAAGTCCCGGATTGATGAGGCGTGGAAAAGCAAATAGGAGGCAGAAATGGCAAGTACAGCAGAGAACAAAGAAAAAATGAAGGAAGCTCTTAATATTCTGAGTGATGCCGCAAAGGATGAGCAGGCCGAGCTCAAGCGGCTCATGAAAGACAAATACGGAAATTTGAAGAGCTTTGTTACTGACCTTGAGGGCGAGGCTGAGCAGAGGGTTCACAGCCAGTTTGAGAGGATAAAGGATTTTGAAAGAAGGGGTGAGGAAAGGGCTCGCAAATCTGCCCAGGATGTGGACCAGTGTGTGCATGAGCAACCATGGAGAGCCATGGGTTTTGCCGCTGTAGGAGCGCTCGTGCTTGGGTACCTGATGGGGCGCAAGTAGATCCTGTTAACACGGAAAGGCGGACGACATTATGGATCGGTGGATAGCCAGGATCAGAGAAATAGCGCTTTCTTTTTTTATGCAGGCAGTTGAGGGCGAACGCAGGCGCCTTGTGAGGCTTGGCAAGATTCAGGCGGCTGTGGCTTATGTCAAGGGTGTGCGGGCGGCAAGGCTGGGTGTTATGGCTTTGGTTGGTCTTGTTGTGTGCAGCATGGTGCTATTTCTCGGGCTTGTGCTTTTTCATGTGGCGTTGTTCATATATGTGCCATGGGAAATTGAAGTTAAGTTGCTGGTTATGGCTCTACTCGGGCTGGCATATATTATCGCAGCAGTTGCGGTTATGGCTGCGGCGCTGTCACAGAAGCGCTGGATGCGGTGTTCCGGCGCGAAACGCGCGGTAGAAGAGGCTACCGGAGGCAAGTAAGCGATACGCTTGGCGTTGTGATCAGTATTTATATTTGCTTCCACCGATGAATTCGCGCAGGAGCGAGTTCTCCGCAATGAAGCTGTGGTCGCGCACTCCGCGCAGGGGGGCGAGGAGATCGTAGACGCGATTAGAGCGGATATGGGCGTCGAGTCTTTTGGGGTTGTTTTTGAATGTGTCTTTGGCCCGGGATATGTATCTGAACAACTTGAATTTCAGAATGGGCAACTCGTAGGGGAGGGCGCTGTTTACGATGCAATCGGAGTCCTTTATGAATGGTATGATGTGTTTAAGTTCGCTTTTACGCACATAGTGCCAGTGAGTTAATGTCTGAATCGGCTTGTAATTTCTGTGGTCTTTGTCCCGGATCATTCTTCTCAGAAGCCTGTTGTCCGCCCATCTCATAAAGGATCCGTCTGCGGCCCTGAACTGGCCCAGTGTTTCTATATAGAGCTTAAACTTCTTCTGAGCCGGGATGCTTCGGGTCATGCCTGCATACAGTCCGTGCAGGCTGTCTATGAGGAGCAGTTCGTCTTTGCCAAGTTTCATTTCGTGGACATTGAGAGTCCTGATGCCCTTTTTAAAATCGTAATATGGTGTGTTTACAGTTTCTCCGTTAAGGAGCCTGACGAGGTGTTGATTAATAAGTTCCAGGTCAAGGGCATGGGGCGTCTCGTAATCGTAATCTCCGAATTCATCTCTCGGATGCTGGTCCAGGTTGAAAAAATAGTTATCTACGTTTATTGTGCGCAGTCGGAGTCCGGCCCTGGCCAGTTGCTCGCTCACCTTGATGGTGGTGGTGGTCTTTCCCGAGGAAGATGGCCCGGCCACAATGACTATGCGCAGGTCGTTGATCCGTTCCAGCATTGAGGCTGCGGCAAAATTTATCTCGTTCTGGTAGCGGGCGTCGGCTTCCGCCGCGAGTTCGGGAAGTTGTTTTCGCTGTACAAGTTTGTTAAGCGACTGAACACTGTCGCAATCGTGTTCCATGTTCCATCGTAGAACTTCATAGATCTTCTTGTATGGAACGTAGTCGGTAACCTGGAATTTATAGTCTTCAGCAGCTCTGGCCATGGCGCGTTTGTGGCGGTAGATGATATAGCGGCGGGCTATACTGGTGTGGTGGTTTTCCATGAGAACGGTTTCGACAACGTCCTGGATATCTTCGACTGTCGGGATCGAATCGCTTCCGTACGCGCTTACCAGCGCATCTTCGACACTTGCAGCTATGTTCTCGGCGAGTTTGCGGTTGGGGCGGCCTGCGGCTTCGGTGGCTTTGTAAATGGCCTCGGTGATACGGGATCGATCGTAGGAAACTATATCACCGTTACGTTTGACAATTTTTTGGATTGGGCTTTTTGTCTTCATTTTTTATGAGCGTAGTAAGAAGTTGGTTCTTGATCAATAAAGTAATCGTTGGGGGGATGGGGGAGAG
>CAYTRK010000290.1:0-3036 GCA_964440205.1 uncultured Victivallaceae bacterium | reverse complement strand
TTGGACAAATCCATAGAAACAAACACATTCTGAAATCGATCCATGTCTGTAGCAGTTCCAACTGTTTGCTGTGCCAGTCCCGCTAGCGAATCCATATCCTGGCCTCGAATTTGTACGATAATATCTGATGCCCGCATGCCATGGATGCCCTTGATGGGCATTTGCTTGACCATCGCTTTGCCACCCGGCGGCTGAAGTTTGCTTACTTTTTTACGCAAAGAAATAACATATTCTTCCGTGCTGATATCTCTTGATGTCTTGGGGACAAGTTGAATATCAATTTCGCCCTCATTGGCGATTTCATAAGTGGTTAATCCTTTGACCTGCCCCCCGGCGAGAGCGAACATGCTTTCGATCAGCGGGTCGTTTGCAATCTGCTGCTCAATTCTGCGCAATGCTTCGTTTGTCTCAGATACGGAAGCTCCTGTGGGCATTTTAACCTTGACCATAAGACGACCATCATCCATCAGAGGCAGGAATTCGCCACTGAGCCACCCCATTAAAATGAAAGCGGCAATAATCACCAAAACAGAAGCTGGTATGACAATCCAGCGCCCTTTGATCACCCTGTATAAAACCCAACCATAAGCTTCTGTGAACTGGGCAAAGAAACGTTCAAACCTACTGGATTTACGTTCCCGCCTTTTTCCACCAAACAGCGTTGCGGTAATCATAGGGGTTACTGATATCGCCACGATGAGGCTTATTATAACGATACCGGCAATAACCAGGATCAGCTCACGAAACAGCAAGCTTGTTAGGCCGGGGACGATAAGAAACGGCACAAACAGTGCCAGAAATGATAATGTCGCAGCAACCAGTGCCGGTCCGACCTCACTCGTTGCTTCTATGGCGTGGCTGGATGCCTGTTGATCAGGGTGCTGTCGCCGCAGACGTGAAATATTTTCTACGACCACAATAGAATTATCCAGTACAACACCGATAGCAACTACCAATCCGCCCAGCGAGAAAATATTGAGTGAAAAATCGGCAAGTTTCATCAGCCCAAAATTTAATATCAGCGTCAGAGGCAGTGCAATAACCATGACCAGAACCTGCCGTACACTGCCGAGAAACAGGTAAACCACAATTACCAGCAAAACGGCAGCGGCGATAGCCGCATCGCGTACGCCATTTAACGATTGTTTCACATAAACGGATTGGTCTTCCACATAATCAAATTTGATACCTTCAGGAATCGACGGTTTTAGTTCGTGCAGAAGGTCATTTACCGCTTCGGCTACCTGCACGGTATTGGACTCAGCTTCTTTAAGCACCGAAACTTTAACACATTCGACCCCGTTGAAACGGGTCATTATTCGAACTTCCTCGTGGCCGTCAATAACTTCTGCAATATCGCCAAGATAGATTTTCTCGTGTCCCTGACCGGCTATAAGTACTCTGCGAATATCCTCAAGATTTGAATATTCGCCCATAGTGCGGGCAATTATTTCTTTGGACCAAGTGGCAATCCTGCCACCAGTTAGTTCTAGATTTTCTGCAGTTACTCGTTTAATAACCGTATCCAGTGAAATCTTGTGCTTTTCCAGGGCCACAGGATCAAGCAGTATTCGAATTTCTCTTTCCAGTCCGCCGACGATTTCTGTCCCGGCAACTCCTCGCACCGCCAGTATTCTATCCTGAAGCCAGTTGTCGGCCCAGTCTCTAAGTTCCACAGGCGTCCAGCGGTCGGAACTGACTGTTACCTGCATAACCGGAAGTTGAGATGGATCGGCTTTATATACGTAAGGCGCTTCGATATCTTCGGGCAGTCTTTGCTGCGCACGAGTCAAGGCAGCAAGAACGTCCTGGAAAGCAATGTCAATATCAGCGCCGTACTCAAAATGAACATCCAGAGCATACATTCCTTCGATTGAGGATGATTCAAGATAGTCCAGCCGATCCACTGTTGCCATTAACCGTTCGACGGGATCAGCAACATCTGCATCTATCTCATCCGGCGTTGCTCCGGGCCATCTAATCTGTACTTTGACAAGTGGATAGGTAATATTCGGCAGAAAATCCACGGGAATTCGCCATAAGCCATAAATGCCAAGAACAACAAGAGCAATAACGATGGCGCTGGTGGCCAGGCGTCGTTGGACAGCATAGTGTGTCAACTTCATTTTCGACCGCCTCCAGTCCCGGTTTTTTGATTATTTTTCTGCTGCGACGAATTTTGCCCCGGAATTTTAACAGCGATGCCATCTTTGAGTTTTTCATTGCCAGCTACGATAACCTGCTCATTGGGATCGATTCCCGATGAAATCTGTATGCGGCTGCCATCTTCGATTCCGGTTTCCACAACTCGTTTCACTGCTTTGCCATCTTTTACCACAAAGACAACTTGCGATTTCGGCGTTGAAACAATTGAGTCAGTATGCACAATGACAGCATCATTTGCGGTCTCAAGCAACATCTTCAAACGGGCGAACATCCCCGGAACAAGTTGAACGGATTCATCCAAAACAATTTCTACCGTTCTGGTTCGCAAACGCGGGTCAAGATGGGCATAAATTCGTTCGACTCTGCCTGTAAAAACCTTATCAGGATACGCATCCAGTCCAACATCGACGCTTATGCCGGTTGATAGTTTGGCCGAGTATTTTTCAGAAACCGAAGCGCAAATTACCAGGCTGCATGGATCGTAAATTTCAACCAGCGGCTCTCGTGGTGTCACATAATAGCCATCGGTAACATAAACTTTACTGACAAGCCCGTCCCAGTGTGCCTTGATTTCATAATCCCCGGCACTTTCGGTTGCCTTGCTCAACTCCGCATTTGCCCTTGATACTCTCAGCCGGGCCAGATCAAGCTCTTCAGCGGGGATCGCACCGCTTTCTACTAATTGTTCGATACGGCGCAGTTCTTCTTTTTCTCGCGAGAGGGATTCTCTTGCCGCTTCTACCTGTGCATCGGCAGCTTTTCGTCGTCCTATTTTAAGCAGCACCTGACCTTTTTGAACCGCATCGCCTTCACGGATTTCACAATCCATCACCGGCCCTTCAGCGGGAGAACCCATTTTGGCTGTGCGTG
>CAYTRK010000289.1:0-3044 GCA_964440205.1 uncultured Victivallaceae bacterium | reverse complement strand
GAACTGGATCAGGGCGAGTCCTCGGAATACCAGTTTGGGTGATACGCCATGCGAATCATCCAATCCCGCACCTTCGAGAAGAGAGTCCGTCGTTTCAGGAAACAAGAGAAGAGGATTCTTGACCAACAGGTTAAGAAGATCGTCAAGAATCCATCCATCGGCCGGGAGAAGCGTGGCGAACTGCGTGGTATCTTCGTCCACAAGTTCAAGATCCTCGCCACACAGTATCTCCTGTCTTACCGCATGGCCGGTGCCGACACTCTGGAACTGATCATGATGGGCCCTCACGAGAACTACTACCGAGACCTGAGGACTTACCTGAAGACCAGACGATGACGGAAGAGAACAAGAGCATTGACAGATACGTTTCACACTGCGCGGACGCGGCATGAAACGATCGTCATGCTTGACGTCCGTAAGGAGGAAAAACATGAAACAAACCATCGCATCAACTTTAGTCCTGCTTGTTGCAGTGATAGGAATCGGCTTCTGTTATGCAGGCGCAACGGAAGTTAAGGATCCATGGGTCGGCTGGCATCGCCCCGCCGACACGAACGCGTTCATTGCTACCAAAGGAAACAACCACGACTCGATTCTCTTTGTTGAACCGAATTTGGAATATCCTTATCACCTGATCATAAGCCACACCCCGAAGGCCGCACATCTGTGGCGAACCAAGACGTTTTCATGGCGCAGCGAGGATTGGGAACTCGTTTCGGATCAGTACAAGATAGGCAATCACTACGAGTATGATGACGGTGTAAAGGTTGATGGTACGTATTACATCTATGAAGCCGGCAAAGTATATACGTTCTCGGGGCCGCTCGAGGAAGCCAGCGGGAAATGGAAAGCGGCAGGTACGTTTCCACACAAGCAGTGCGATGATATAGGGATCTATGTCGAAGATGGGGTGTTCCACATGTTCGGAGAGTACGGCAACTTCCCCCATGGTCCGGATGGGACCAGTTTGGCTCATTTCGCTTCCAAGACGGGTTTGGGCGACTGGAATCTTGTCAATGCCAAGGCCGTCGACCCGAATCCTGACGGAGGACACAAGTATGGCGTGGGTGACGCGACGATCGCCAAAATTGAAGACTATTACTATATCTTCTGTGACAGGGAGTCAAAAGGCAGTCCTTACAAGGTTATTGCATGGAGATCGAAAGACCTCACGAGACCCTTCGAGTACCTCGGCAAAGCAATCACCCCTCGATCGGATGAGGTCGATGACTGGGATAATTACAGAATCCAAGATCCGGATATTGCCTATATCCCGGAACTCGGCCGTTATGTGATGACTTGTAACATGATGGATATCGATGGAAATCCTGGCGGGCACTTCCCCACCTTGAAAGGGAAACAGGCGCGCGTGATCGGAGTCTTCTATTCGAACAAAATGATGAACAACTATCACCTGAAAGCGCGCTTTCAGGTGAAGTGTCATCGTAAACGGTCGCAGAGGGAAAAATGAAGCAACCCAATATCGTATTTGTGTTTGGAGACCAGTGGCGCCAGCAAGCGACCGGATATGCCGGTAATCCAGACGTAAAAACTCCGCATCTCGACGCGCTGGCAAAAGAGTGTGTCAGTTTTTCCCGCGCCATTTCCGGCTGCCCTGTGTGCTCACCATACCGAGCAAGCTTGCTTACAGGTCAACGCCCCCTGACGCATGGGGTGTTCGTGAACGATGTCTGCCTTGAACCCAACGGTGCAAGCATTGCCGAAGCGTTTTCTGCTGCGGGGTACGACACTGCATATATCGGGAAGTGGCATGTCGACGGGCACGGGCGGTCCAACTACATCCCGCCCGAAAGGCGACTCGGCTTTGACTACTGGAAGGTTCTCGAGTGCACCCACAATTACAATCACTCCGCCTACTATTCTGGTAATTCAGATGAGAAACTATACTGGGAGGGGTATGATGCAATAGCACAGACGCATGACGCCGAAGCATATATTCGTGATCATGCCACCAGCAATAGGCCATTCTTGCTTATGCTCTCTTGGGGGGCGCCTCATGCTCCGTACGACACGGCTCCCGAAGATTACCGAAAGCTCTATGATCCCAACGCGATCGCCTTGCGGCCCAATGTCCCTGACGACATGGCCACAAAGGCACGAGAATGGCTTGCCGGATACTACGCCCACTGTTCCACATTGGACGCATGTATGGGTAGTCTTCTGGATACGCTCGATGAATGCGGCCTTGTTGATGATACGATTCTCGTCTTCACATCTGATCACGGTGATATGCTTGGATCACAGGGGCACATGAAGAAACAGCGACCATGGGATGAATCCATTCGCGTTCCATTCTTGCTGAGATATCCCGGCCTCGTCGGCTGGCAAGCAAGAGAAACGGACGCCCTCATCGATGCTCCGGATATCCTGCCAACGCTTCTCGGTCTTTGCGAAATTCTCATTCCGAACACTGTTGAGGGGGTAGACTTCTCGGGCCATATTGTGGGCGGCGATGACCCTTCCGGAGGAGCAGCCCTGCTGCAGTGTCTACAGCCTTTTGGGCAATGGACCCCAAGGCTACACGGCGGCAAGGAATATCGAGGACTACGCACAAAGCGTTACACATACGTCCGTGATCTCCGGGGAGCTTGGCTGCTTTATGATAACGAAAGCGATCCGTACCAGATGCGGAATCTGGTAGATGATCCCAAGCTGGCCACGATAAGGGATGAACTGGATGAGGCTCTCCTGAAGAAGCTTGCACATCAAGGAGATGAGTTCCTGCCTGGGCGGGATTACATAAAGAGGTGGGGGTACCCCGTTGACGAGAACGGCACAGTCCCCTATACGAACTGAAAATGAGGGATCTGCGATCGTGGGAGGGACGCTCATTTCTGAGCGCCCCTCCCACACCACCAGTCATACAGATCAGGTAATTAGCCCGTATATCTCAAAGGATTTCGCCGTGAGAGTGTGAGAAGCACTGCTGCTGGGTGCGAATTGGTAAAACGCCGGAGCAGCCGTATAGGCATACTGCAATCTGGCGTTTTGCCAATTCGTGCCCTCACAGTGGCGCTATCCGC
>CAYTRK010000288.1:0-3054 GCA_964440205.1 uncultured Victivallaceae bacterium | reverse complement strand
CGTTTCGGGCACATATAAAGAACCGAATTAACCCACAGATTCTGCTGAGGAGGCAAAAAAAGCTGGATGCTGGATGCTGGGCGCTGGATGCTGGGGGTGAATAAAAAGACACAGTAAATCTTGTGTGGCCTGTGAATATCTGTTATTATAGCTGCGATTGTAACTTGGGATTATTATGAAATGTAAACACGCAAAAATGATATTCGCGGGTGTGGTTTTGTTTGCGCTTGCGGCAGCAGAATTATCGTTTGCATCAGACGGGTTCGAAAAATATCGTTCTATAATCGAACAGCGTCCCTTTGGCACGACGGACAAGCCTGCGGTTCCGGTAAAGAAAGAAAGGGAAGGTCCGCCCCCGTCTCCCCCTCCTGAACTTTCGAAATACTGGCGGCTCTCCACAATTACGGTTATTCCGAACCTTGGAATTCGTGTGGGGCTTCGGAATAAGAAGACCAAGGAAAGCTACTTCGTGGGGATTGGTGATTCTGTCGGAAATGCGAAGGTTCTTGACGCCAGTTATGATGAAGAGAAAGTTCTATTGCAGGAGGGCTCCACCAAGGAATGGATTGAGATGGACGGGGTCGGGATGGCTTCGGCCTCGCCAGCAACCCCCGGCCCCAGACCTTCGCGCAGGGTCTCCAGCCGGAAAGAGTATGCAAAGCGGGTTGCAGCCCGACGCAAAGCATTGACGCGACACAGGAAGGTTGAACCACCGAAGATGAAAGGTGAAGAGCTGAAGAAACACCTTCACAAACTGAATATGGAATACATACGCCAGGGCAAGCCTCCTCTGCCTATTCAGCTTACTCCTGAAGAAGACAAGCAGCTTGTAAAAGAAGGTGTTCTGCCTGCCCGGTGATGATGAGCAACCGGAAAAGCAAATTGCCCGTTCTGCTTGCCACGGCAGTTATGGTTGCCGGTGTTGCGCTCAGTCTGATGATGAGCAACTTGCGTTTATCGGCGTTGAGATCAAAAGCGCGGGCAGCTTTTCAGAATAAAGCTGAAACTTTGCGCAACGCTGTCAGACGTGAGATGCAGCTTGAGGTTGAAGTCCTGGAGTCTATTCGCAGTCTGCACGCTATTTCCGAACAGATAAGGCCTGAGCAGTTCGAGGAATTCCTTAAAAAAGGAATGGCGTATCAGCGCCGGACACTGCAGGGGTTTGGCTTTGTTCAGCGGATGAATCATCGTGAACGTTTGCTCAGGGAAGCGTCCGGAAATTCCGGAGGGGCGCTCAATCTTGAAATTGTAGAGCTGGGCGAAGAAGGCCGAACCATTTCTGCGCCGCAAAGGCCGGTGTATTATCCGCTGACGTATCAAACGCCTGAACAGGCATTGGGGGTTCCGAGGGGATTTGATTTCGGGAGCAGGAGCGGGGATCGCGATGCCGTGGAGAAGCTTCAATCTGTTGGCAGCACGGTTGTCGGCGGGCCTCTCATTGATGTTTTCAAGGAGGACAAGGACAAGGCTGACGCCGACGGCTGGTATGTTTTTGCCCCGATTCTTTACGAACGGATTCCTGGGACTCCGTTGAAAGCCAGGGAGCCGGGCTACCTGGTTGGTTTCGCTGTGGGGACAATCCGTCCCGACGTTCTGCTGGAAAGAGCTTTGGCGCGTTTGCCGGAGCTGAATCTCAAAGCATCGCTGACCCGAGCAGCCGCGCCTCCCGGAATGTCCCATTCCGCTCGACAAACAGAGAAGGGTTCGCCGTATGAATTTGATGATGTTATAAGGATGGCAGGATCTGACTGGTTTCTGGTGTGCAGGCCGGGGTCGGGTTTTGCGCGGGAAACCGACAGTGTGCAACCGCTGCTTATTCTGATCCTTGGCTTAACGGTGACGGGATTTATCAGCGGGGAATTTCTCTTGATGGCCCGCAGGACCGGTAAGATTGAGCGAAAGGTCAGCGAGCGGACTGCGCAACTTCGTGAAGCCAAGCAAAAGCTCGAATCTGAAATTGCAGAGCGCAAGCGGCTGGAAGAGGAGATCCTTGAAGTAGGCAATCGTGAGAAGCTCAGGGTGGGGCAGGATTTGCACGATTCGCTTGGGCAGAAACTTACCGCGGCTGTTTTGCGCGGACGGGCTCTGGTCAAATCCGTCAGTGAGCTTGAAAACGGGTACGATTCCGAGGTCAAGGAGGTTGTTGATTTAACGAAGAGCGCGTTGAGTCAGGTGAGACGGCTTGCAAAAGGGCTTGCGCCGGTCGAACTCGGCAACGAGGGCTTGAGCGGGGCTCTTGGGCGATTGGTTCGAGACACCAGGGAAATTCATGGCGTAGAATGTGAACTTGACAGCGAATCTGGTGGTCTGGACATTGATAAAGCTGTTGCGGTGCATCTCTACCATATAGCGCAGGAGGCAGTAACAAACGCCTTGCGGCACGGGAAGGCCGGCCATATTCTGATGAAGCTGGAGGAGGACGGAGAAGAATTGAGATTGACAGTGAGAGATGATGGAACGGGTATAGGCCCGGAACGCGGTCATGAGGGGCTTGGCATGCGTATTATGCGTCACCGCGCGGACATGATCGGTGGCAGGCTGGAAGTCAGAAATGCGGCGGAAGGCGGTACGGAAGTTTGTTGTGTGGTGGGGTTGGAAGAGAGAAACTACGAAATGCGCTAAAGGACGCGAAAAGGGAAAGGGGAGGGGGAGTGTGTGGGCGTAGTACGTAGCACGTGGGAGGTGGAGAGGGGAAGAATATCCAATATCCAGCACGGAATATTCAATGATGAAGGGAAGAGGGACTGCGGAGGGAGAAGAAGAGAAACTACGAAATGCGCTAAAGGACGCGAAAATGGAAGGGTGAAGGGGAGTGTGTGGGCGTAGTACGTAGGAGGTGGGGAGGGGAAGAATATCCAATATCCAGCACGGAATATTCAATGATGAAGGGGAAAAGGGACTGCGGAGGGAGAAGAGTTAACTACGAAAGTCGCTAAATACACGAAAAAAAAGAGGACTATCGGAGTAACACTCCGGTAATTTAGCGTCTTTTCGCGAGTTTAGCCCGCATATCTCACAGAATTTCGTAGCGAGAGCGTGGAGAGCGTTGCGGCG